>VBCQ01000314.1 GCA_005882155.1 Betaproteobacteria bacterium | reverse complement strand
GGCTGGTGGAGCGTCGAAGCCGAGGTCAAGCGTGCGCTGGCGTCGCCTGAAGATTTCCTGTCGCCGCGCCGCTGGCGGCAGGCTAGCGGCTTGTTCAGGGACAGTCCGCAGGACACGCGCGGTGCATTCGTCGTGACGGACGGGAATTACGTGTCCGCCCGATGGCCGGGCGATGCGCATAGCTTCGCGCAGACCTTCGCCTCGCTCATTCCCTCGCCCTCTGGGAGAGGGAGAAATGCAGCGACAATAAAACCAACCTAGCCCGGAGCAAACGAGTGCTCGACATCGAAGCCGCGGACATCCACTCCTCGCGCATGCGAACTGCCGGCAAGGAAGTGCTCTCGCTCGCGATGATCGATGCGCGCAACCACACGTTGCGATGGCTCGCGGTCTACGAAGAAGCGCAAAGTCTCGCCGTGCCGCTGATGTCCGAGCTCAACCCGCCGCTGTGGGAGCTCGGCCACATCGGCTGGTTTCAGGAGTACTGGCTCGCACGCAACGTGCAGCGCCAGCGCGGCGCTTCATCTGACCCGACCGCGCCGCGGCTTGCGTCGATAGCGCCGAACGCCGATCGCTGGTACGACTCGTCGAACGTTCCGCACGACACCCGCTGGGGGCTCGATCTGCCCGACCTGCAGCAGACCAAGCAGTTTCTTGCCGACACGATGGACCTCACGCTCGAGCTGCTCGCTGCCGCCGACGAGACCGACAACGCGCTCTATTTCTTTCGCCTCGCGCTCTTCCACGAAGACATGCACGGCGAGGCGTTCAGCTACATGGCGCAGACGCTGCAGCTGAGTCTGGCCAACGCGCGCGGCCTGCTTCCCGAGATCGCGACGCAGGCGCCGCGCGAGCCGCTGCTGTTCCCGGCGAGCCATGTCGATCTCGGTTCAACGCCGGGCGGCTTCGTGTTCGACAACGAGAAGTGGGCGCATGACGTGAGCGTGCCCGAGTTCGAGATCGACGCGCAGCCGGTCACCTGGGCGCAGTACGGCGAGTTCGTCGAAGACGGCGGTTACGACGATCCGCGCTGGTGGTCGGCCGAGGGCTGGGCCTGGGTGCAGCGCGAAGGCCGGCGCGTGCCGCGCCACGTCGACCAGATGCGCCAGGGCGTTCTGCAGCAGCGCTACGGCCAGCTGATGCGCGTGCCGCTCGCGCAACCCGTGATGCATGTGAGCTGGTACGAAGCCGACGCGTGGTGCCGCTGGGCCGGCCGGCGTTTGCCGACCGAAGTCGAATGGGAAGCGGCGGCGCTCGCCGGCGCCTCGCGCGGGTTTCGTTGGGGCGACGTGTGGGAATGGACCGCGAGTACCTTCCGTCCGTATCCCGGCTTCAGCGCCGACCCGTATGTCGACTATTCGCAGCCCTGGTTCGGCACCCACAAGATCTTGCGCGGCGCGGCGTTCGTGACACGCGGACGGATGCGACACGCGAAGTACCGCAACTTCTTTCTGCCGACGCGCGACGATGTCTTCAGCGGATTTCGCAGCTGCGCGCCTTGATGAATCCCTTTGTCGAGAGCGTGGCGAGTGCCGCGCAACTCGTCGCCGGCGGCGACCCCCAGCTCTTTCACATCGTCGGCCTCTCGCTCGGCGTCAGCGCATTGGCTTGCGTCATCGCGACGGCGATGGGCCTGTTC
>VBCQ01000313.1 GCA_005882155.1 Betaproteobacteria bacterium | reverse complement strand
TGAACGAGGCGCGCATTGCGGTCGGCCTCGGGGCGACCACGCTCGGCATTGCCGGCTACGAGGCGAGCCTCGACTATGCGAGGAGCCGGCCGCAAGGTCGACCGATCGGCCCGGGCGGCAAGGACGCGACGCAGCCGCAGACACCGATCATTCAGCACGCCGACGTGAAGCGCATGCTGCTTGCGCAGAAGAGCTACTGCGAAGGTGCGCTCGCGCTGGCGCTGTATTGCGCGAGGCTCGTCGACGAGCAGCACACCGGCGAGCCGGCCGCTTCGGCCGAGGCGGCGCTGCTGCTCGAGATGCTGACGCCGATCGCGAAGAGCTGGCCGAGCGAGTGGTGCCTCGAAGCCAACAGCCTCGCAATCCAGGTGCTCGGCGGCTACGGCTACACGCGCGACTTCGCCGTCGAGCAGTACTGGCGCGACAACCGGCTGAACATGATCCACGAGGGCACGCATGGCATCCAGGCGCTCGACCTGCTCGGCCGCAAGGTCGTGATGCAAGGCGGCAAGGGACTCGCGCTGCTCGCGAGCAAGGTCGGCGCCACGATCGAGCGAGCGCGCGCCGTTCCCCCGTTGGCCGAGCATGCCGACTCGCTCGCCGCGGCGTGGCAGGCGCTGACCGACGCGACGAAGGCCGCCTGGGCGACCGGCGACCCCGAGGAGGCGCTTGCGAATGCCACACCGTATCTGCAGACCTTCGGCCACACCGTCATCGCGTGGATCTGGCTCGATGTAGGCTTGTGCGCGCGAGCGAAATTCGCCGAGTCGCAGAGCAATGATGCGTTGCGTGGCAAGCTCGCGGCGATGCGCTATTTTTTCCATTACGAGCTGCCGCGCGTTGCGGCCTGGCTCGAGGTGGTGCAATCCCGCGACGACACGTGTCGCACGATGAACGAGGCCATGTTCTGATGAAACCCGAAACGCTCGATGTGCTGATCTGGGTGCTGATCTATGCCGGTCTGATCGGCATCGGGCTCGGCTTGGCGATCGAACGCAACGACGCGGCCTTGGGCTGGGGTGTGGCGAGCGCGAGCGGCATCGTTGCCATCGTCGGCGCTGCACTCGTGTATGTGCGCTCGCGCGTCAAAGACGAGTCGCGATGAGTCGCCGCGCGATCATGTTCGAGCGCGCCGTTCGCTGTCTGCTGCCGTGCATCGCCGCGGTGGCGATGCAGGCGAGTCATGCCGAGCCGTACGCGTTTCCGCCTTATGCCAAGAGCGAACAGGTCGACGCCGACTGCGATCGCATGCTCGCCGACTTGAAGGCGAGCGAGGCCAGGCTCGAAGAGATGGCGTCGACCCGCGGCGTTGCGCTGCTCGTCGACCTCGACGCGATGCAGCGGCGCTACGAAGACGCCGGCGGCCCGATGGCGCTGCTGACGGCGGTGCACCCCGACAAGTCGATCCGCGATGCGACCGACGCCTGCGACCTCAAGTACCAGGCGTTCAACAGCGCCTTTCTGCAGAACGCGCGCATCTACGCGCTGCTCAAGCAGGTGCAGCCCGCCGACGACATCGATCGCCGCTACCAGCGCGACCTGCTCGATGCGTTCGAAGACTCCGGCGTCGGGCTGCCCGACGACAAGCGGTCGCGCGCACAGCAGATCAACAACGACATCACTCGCCTGACGCAGGAGTTCGAGCGCCGCGTTCGCGAAGACAAGACGCGCGTGCCTTTCACGGTGGCCGAGCTGCAAGGCGTTCCCGCCGATCTGTACAAAGACGCCCAACGCGACGAGCAGGGCCGCTATCTACTCGGACTCGCGTACCCGACCTCGTTTCCGTTTCTCGAGAATGCGGCCAACGGGGCGGCGCGCGAGCGGATGTGGCGTGCGTTCCAGAACACCGGCGGCGTCGACAACCTGAAGACGCTCGCGCAGCTCGGCGAGATGCGCCACGAGTACGCCCGGCTGTTCGGCTTCGAGTCGTACAGCGACTTCGCGCTGCGCCGGCGAATGGCGCGCAGCGAAGGCGAGGTGCAGAAGTTTCTCGGCACCGTGAAAGACGCGGTCGCCAAGCGCGAGGTCGCCGACCTCGAGGTACTGCGTCAAAGCAAGGCCCTGCATCTGAAGCAAAGCCTGGCCAAAACGGTGGTCAAGCGCTGGGACGTTCTGTACTACACGCAGCGCGCGCGCAAGGCCCGCTTCGCGCTCGACCAAGAGCAGTTCCGCCAGTACTTTCCGCCCGAGGCGAGCCTGCAGTTCGTGTTTCGACTGGCGACGCAATTGTTCGGCGTGAAGTTCACGCCGGTGCAACAGAGCTTGTGGCACGCCGATGCTCGCGCGTTCGAGCTGGCCGACATAGCGACCGGCCAGCCGCTGGGTACGCTCTTCGTCGATCTCTATCCGCGCGACGACAAGTACAACCACGCAGCGTGCTGGAGCTTCCGCAACGTGTCGACGCTGGTCGGCCGGCAGCCGGCGGCGGGCCTCGTCGTCAACTTCAATCGCCAGGGCCTGACGATCGACGAGCTCGAGACGCTGCTGCACGAGTTCGGACATGCGCTGCATGCGCTGCTGTCGACGACGCGCTACACCGGCGAGGGCGGCACGAACGTGAAGCTCGACTTCGTCGAAGCACCGTCGCAGATGCTCGAAGACTGGGTCTACGACCGCAAGGTGCTCGCGCTGTTCAAAGACGTGTGCCCGACCTGCAAGCCGGTGCCCGCCGCCTTGCTCGCGCGCGCCGACAAGGCGCGCCATTTTGCGAAGGGCATTTTGTTCTCGCGCCAGCATCTGTATGCGAGCTACGACCTCGCGTTCTACGGCAAGCAATCGCAAGAGCCGATGGCCTTGTGGACCAAGATGGAAGGCGCGACCCCGCTCGGCCATGTGCCCGACACGATGTTCCCGGCCGGCTTCGCCCACATAGCAGGCGGCTATGCGGCGGGCTACTACGCCTATCTGTGGAGCCTGGTGGTGGCAGAAGACCTGCGCACCGCGTTCGCTGCAAACAAGCTCGATGCGAGCGTGGGCCGCCGCTACCGCGCGACGGTGCTGTCGCACGGCGGCGAAGTCGATCCGAACGAGCTCGTCGCGCAATTCCTCGGCCGCCCGACCGACAGCCGCGCGTTCTTCAAGTCATTGAGCAAATAGCAGGATGCATTGATCCATGAGCACACCGATCCAACAATTGTTCGACCTCGAGGGCAAGACGGCGCTCGTCACCGGCGGCTCGCGCGGCCTCGGGCTGCAGATCGCCGAGTCGCTCGGTGAAGCGGGCGCGAAGATTCTGCTGAGCTCGCGCAAGGCCGGCGATCTCGAAGAGGCGGCGGCACACCTGCAGGCCAAGGGCATCGACACGCGCTGGATCGCGGCCGACGTGAGCCAGCCCGAAGAAGTTCAGCGTGTCGCCAGTGAAGCGCTGCAGCGCCTGGGGAAGGTCGACATCCTCGTCAACAACGCCGGCGCCACCTGGGGCGCGCCGGCCGAAGAGCATCCGCTGGAAGCGTGGGACAAGGTGATGAACCTG
>VBCQ01000312.1 GCA_005882155.1 Betaproteobacteria bacterium | reverse complement strand
GACTGGCGCACGCTGCAAATCGTCCACCGGCTCGAGCCCGGCATCGATACGGTGTACCTCACCGTTCGCAGCCGCAACTACGACAACCTGGACGGCGGCACCTGGACTGCGGGGCTGCTGCTGCGCGACTTTCCGAGCGTCGCGCACATGATCAAGTCGGCAGGCGGAACGATCTGGTCGCCGGCCTTTCAGAATCTGAATGCCGATGACGTGAAGAAGGCTCAGCAGCTCGGACTCAAGGTCATCCCGTGGACGGTCAATGACCCGGCCGACATTGACCGCCTGATCGACTGGGGCGTCGACGGCATCATCAGCGACTATCCCGATCGCGCGCGCGAGGTGATGCACAAGCGCGGCATCGCGCTGCCTGCAGCGGTCGGGAAACATTGATTGGAGACGCGAATGAGCCGACGTTCGTTCTTGTTGCTCGGCATCGCGACAATTACTGCGATGCGCGGCGCCTTGGCTGCCGGACCAGCGCCGGCTATCGCGAAGTTGGGCTCGCCTGCACCCGCGTTCGAAGTACCCGACGCCAGCGGCCGCAAACGCACGCTGGCCGAGTTCAGAGGCAAGACAGTGGTCCTCGAGTGGTCCAGCTCGACCTGTCCGTTCGCCGCGGCGCAGTACAAGAGCGGCCGCATGCAGGCGCTGCAGCGCTGGGCCATGGCGAAGAACATCGTCTGGCTGACCGTGCTGTCGAGTCATCCGTCGCGATCCGAGTACCTGCCGGGGCCGCAGGCCGAGGCCTTCAATCGCCAGCGAGGCGGCGCACCGAGCGCGCTGCTTATCGATTCGAGCGGCGTGATGGGACGCTCGTATGGCGCGTCGACGGCGGATCACATGTTCGTCATCGCGCGCAATGGAACGCTCGCCTACGCCGGCAGCATCGACGACAGCGATTCGATGGATCCGAAAGAGGTCGCGGCATCGCGCAATTACGTTCGCGCGGCGCTGCAGGAGTTGCTCGCCGGCCGTCGCGTGTCGACGCCGAGTACCGAGCCGTTCGGCTGCGCCGTGGCCTACGCGGGGTAGCTGGCTAGATGCGCGCCAGCATCAGTCGACCGGGGGTCGCGCCCAGATGCAGCCCGTCGCTGCGGTTCGCCAGGTAGCGCGGGTTCAGTTCGGCGGGGCCCCAGCTGCTGCTCTCGCTGAAGCCCAGTGCGGCGAGCTTGTCGGCCAGTGCGGCAGGCTCGAAGAAACTCTTCCACGGCTCGCCGCGTTCGGCCAGCTGCGCAGCCACCTGCTCCATCGCGATGCGCACCATCGGCGGCAAGCCGCCCAGCGGGATCACGTACTCGAGCACCACCGCGCTGCCCTTGGCGCAGCCGGCGATGAAGCCCAGCGTCTCGAACACGGCGTCCTCGTCGAGGTACATCGTCACGCCGAGCCAGCTGAAGAAGGCCGGTTGGCTCGCATCGAAGCCCGCACGTGCCAGGCTCTCGGCCAAGCCGAGGCTCTCGAAATCGACCGGCACGTAGCACAGCGACGCAGGCATCGCGATGCCCGCCTCGTGCAGGCGCGCCCGCTTCCAGGCCTGGGTGGCCGGGAGGTCGACCTCGAAGATTCGGCCCGGCACATCGGCGTGCCGGTAGGCGCCGGTGTCGAGGCCGGCGCCGAGGATCACGTACTGCCGCACGCCGCGCGCGACGGCGGCGGCCCACTCGTCTTCGGCGAAGCGGCTGCGCACCACCACCGAGCTGCGCAGGCCCACTGCCATCGGATGGCGGTACTTGTCCAGGTCGGCACGCAGCGCCTGCGCGTCGGCCTCGCCGAGAATGCGCACGGCAAGCGGGTCGTCGAGCACACGCGGCTGTTCGAGCAGCTGGTGCGCCGCGCGCTGCATGGCCACCATCAGCGCGCTCGGCTTGGGGCCGGCGTTCTCGCGCGGCACATGGTGGCCGGCCACCTGCGCCTTCTGCAGGTAGGTCAGCAAGGCGTCGTCCATGCCGACGCCCAGGCGCAGATCGGGCTCGTGCATGAAAGCCTCGCGCACCCGCGACTCGAGTGCCGCGTCGTCGCCGCAATAGCTGTCGCGGAACAGCTGCTGCCAGCGCTGCATCAAGGCCTGCACGGGAGCGGAGGACGGTGCGGTGCCGGCGGCCATCTGCGCGCGCAGCTCGGCCACCAGAGCGGGCCAGGCTTGCATGTGCGCCAGGTTGGCGGTCTGGCGGCGGCGCGCTTCCTCTACTTGCGCGGCGCTCATGTACTTGGCGAACAGTGTGCAGCGCGCATGGGCGAAGGCTTCGCCGATCCAGCTGAACATGGCCGGCGTGATGCCGACGATGTCCTGGGCACGGGGTTCGTTCGCCTGCAGCGTCATCAGTTTGCCGGCCAGCGCCGGATCGTTGTTCGTCATGCGGATCGCGAGTTTCATCCAGCGCCACGCCAGCGCATGCGCCGTCGCGCTGTCGGTCGGCAGCCCTTGCCGCATGCCGCCGCGTACTTCGTCGATCAGCTGCGTCCAAGGCGGGTCCATCGGCGCCTCCGTGTCCGGGCCGCTGCTCATCAGCGTGCGCAACTCCTCGTCGCTCAGGTGTTTTTGGTACATGTTCATCAGCTCCAGAATGTTCAGCCAGTCGTCCGCTACGGCATCACCGCCGCCAGCAAGGAGGTCGACCACGTGTTGCAGGCGCCGGCTGAGCCGCTGGGCCTGCAGCACCCGCGCGTCCAGTGCGGCGATCTGGCGTTGCAGGATCTGCAGCGGCGCGCCGCCCGGCCCGTCCAGCGTCGCCTTGATGTCCGGCAGCGAGCAGGCGAGCTGCTTGAGCGCCTCGATGCGATGCAGCCGGATCAGGTCGTCCCGGCCGTACAGGCGCGCGCCGCCCGGCGTGCGCTCGGACGGCGACAGCAGCCCGATCGCGTCGTAGTGATGCAAGGCCCGAACGCTCAGGCCTGTCTTCTTCGCCAGTTCACCAATCTTCAGTCGCATGTATCCTCGCTTGTCGGTGCGAATCATGAAACATGACGCAGCGTCAGGTGCAAGCGATATCCACGGTCCTGGGGATTTGTGCGGCGGGCCGGCGCCGGCGCCGGCGTTTCCCGGCGCCACAGCAACACGGTTCCTCGGCTAACGGTCTGCGGTAAGAGATTGGCGATGCAGGACTCTGAAGACAAGCGGAATCTCTGGCCCGCGCTCGCCTATGCCGAGTGGCGCGATACCGCTGCGACGCTGCAGCTCTGGACCCAGATCGTCGGCAAGGTCCGCCTCGCGCTCTCGCCCTGGGTCAACCACGGCTGGCAGGTGCCGCTGTACGTCAATGCGCGCGGGCTCGGCACCTCGCCGATCCACGCCGGGCGCGGCATGCTCGAGATCGACTTCGATTTCGTCGACCACCAATTGATCGTTCGCACGTCGGAGGGGACGGATCGCCGCTTCGCGCTCGAGCCGATGACGGTCGCAGCGTTCTACCGCAGATTAATGAGCGAGCTAAATGCTGCCGGTATCGACGTGACGATCAACGTCATGCCCAACGAAGTGCCCGCGCCGATCCGCTTCCCCGACGACGAGGTCCACGCCTCGTACGACGCGGCGGCAGTGCACCGCTTCTGGCGCGCACTCGTGCAGATCGATCGCGTCTTTCGATTATTTCGCACCGCGTTTCTCGGCAAATGCAGCCCGGTTCATTTCTTCTGGGGCAGCTTCGACCTCGCCGTCACCCGCTTCTCGGGCCGCACCGCACCCTTGCATCCGGGCGGCATCCCCGGCTTGCCCGATGAAGTGACGCGCGAAGCGTATTCGCACGAGGTCAGCAGCGCCGGCTTCTGGCCGGGGAACGACGCATATCCGCAAGCGGCATTTTTCTCTTACGCGTATCCGACACCGCCGGGATTCGCGCAGGCGACGATCGAACCCGCAGGCGCGGCGTGGTCCGCGGAGATGGGCGAATGGCTATTGCGATACGACGCGGTCAGGACGGCGGCTGATCCTGATGGCGCGTTGCTGAGCTTTCTGAGAACGACGTAT
>VBCQ01000048.1 GCA_005882155.1 Betaproteobacteria bacterium | reverse complement strand
GTGTCGCAAACACCGCGTTCGGCGCAGCGTCGTTCCTGGTGCTCGAAGCGGTCGGCGCGACGTTGCTCGTCGAGTACGGTTTCGTCAACGCGTTCTGGGCGATCCTCGCGACGGGGCTGATCATCTTCCTCGCCGGCTGGCCGATCAGCCGCTACGCCGCACGCCACGGCGTCGACATGGACCTGCTGACCCGCGGCGCCGGCTTCGGCTACATCGGCTCGACCGTCACCTCGCTCATCTACGCGAGCTTCACCTTCATTTTCTTCGCGCTCGAAGCGGCCATCATGGCCTATGCGCTCGAGCTCGCGTTCGACATCCCGCCGGCCTGGGGCTATCTGATCTGCGCGCTGGTCGTCATTCCGCTGGTGACGCATGGCGTGACGGTCATCAGCCGCTTGCAGGTGTGGACGCAGCCGCTGTGGCTGGTGCTGCTGGTCGTGCCCTATGTCTTCGTGTTCCAGAAGAACCCGGGCGTGCTGACCGAGCTGATGCAGTTCGGCGGCGCCGACGGCCGCGGCGCGCAATTCAACTTGCAGTTGTTCGGCGCCGCAATGACGGTGGGCATCGCGCTCATCACGCAGATCGGCGAGCAGGTCGACTACCTGCGCTTCATGCCGGAGCGTACGGTGAAGAACAAGATCCGCTGGTGGGCCGGCGTGCTGATCGGCGGCCCTGGCTGGGTCGTGCCGGGCGTCATCAAAATGCTCGGCGGTGCGCTGCTCGCGTATCTGGCGATCAGCCACGCGGTGCCGCTCGAGCGCGCGGTCGACCCGAACCAGATGTACCTCGCTGCCTACGAGTACGTGTTTCCGCGCCAGACCTGGGCGATCGCCGCGACCGCGCTGCTGGTCGTGATTTCGCAGCTGAAAATCAACGTGACCAATGCCTATGCGGGCTCGCTCGCGTGGTCGAACTTCTTCGCGCGGCTGACCCACAGCCACCCGGGTCGCGTGGTGTGGGTCGTCTTCAACACGCTGATCGCGCTGATGCTGATGGAGCTCAACGTGTTCCAGGCGCTGGGCAAGGTCCTCGGCCTGTACTCCAACATCGCGATCAGCTGGATGATGGCGGTGGTGGCAGATCTCGTCATCAACAAGCCGCTCGGCCTGTCGCCCAAAGGCATCGAGTTCAAGCGCGCGCATTTGTACGACATCAACCCGGTCGGTGTGGGCGCGATGGGGCTGGCGTCGCTACTGTCGATCGCGGCTTATCTCGGCTTGCTTGGGGCGATGGCGCAGGCTTTTTCGGCGTTGATCGCGTTGGTCACTGCGTTTGTTTCGGCGCCGGTGATTGCGTGGTTCACGAAGGGGAAGTATTACTTGGCGCGGCAGCCGAGCTCGTTTCTTCCCGTTCGTGAAGGCACTTCGACAAGCTCAGTGCGAACGGGAGAGGGCGGCGCGTCTCCGCATCCCGTTCGGGCTGAGCCTGTCGAAGCCCTGCGTACGCGCCTCCAAACCTGCGCTGTATGCGAACGCGAATACGAAACCGACGACATGGCGTATTGCCCGGCCTACCTCGGCCACATCTGCTCGCTGTGCTGCTCACTCGACGCGCGCTGCGACGACATGTGCAAGCCGCAGGCGAGCTGGTCCGCCCAATGGCAGGCCGCGGCGCGCGCCGTACTGCCGCGCGCGCTGTGGACGCGCTTGAACACCGAGCTTGGCCGCTACCTGCTGCTGATGGCGATCATCGTGCCGCTGCTCGGCATGGTCTTCTATCTGATCTACCAGCACGAATTGCAGCAGCTGATCGACAACGCCGACGGCGTGCGCCAGGCGATCGCCCAGAGCGTCGGCATGGGCTTCATGAAGGTGTTCGCGGCGCTGATCGTCGTCACCGCGATCGTCACCTGGTGGCTGGTGCTGACGCACAAAAGCCGGCAGGTGGCGCAGGAAGAAAGCAACCGCCAGACGCAAGCGCTGATGCACGAAATCGAATCGCACCGCCGCACCGACGAGGCGCTGCAGCAAGCCAAGCGCACTGCCGATCTCGCGAATCAAGCGAAGAGCCGCTACATCTCGGCCATCAGCCACGAGCTGCGCACGCCGCTGAACAGCATCATCGGCTACGCCCAGCTGCTCGACGAAGACGAGACCATTCCGCCGCATCGAAAGCAGGCGGTCAGCGTGATCCGCCGCGGCGGCGACCATTTGCTGTCGCTGATCGAAGGCACGCTCGACATCGCGCGTATCGAAGGCGGCAAGCTCACGCTGGAGATGAAGCCGATGCGCTTCACCGAATGTGTGCAGCAGATCGCGCGAATGTTCGAGCTGCAGGCGGCGGGCAAGGGCCTCGCCTTCCGCCACGAGTTCAACGGCGTGATTCCGCAAGTCGTTCGCACCGACGAAAAGCGCATGCGCCAGATTCTCATCAACGTGCTCGGCAATGCGGTGAAGTTCACTCACGCCGGCCAGGTCGTGTTCCGCCTGAGCTATGCGCGCGAGATGGCCTTGTTCGAGATCGAGGACACGGGCCCCGGCATCGCGAGCGCCGAGATCGAGCAGATCTTCGAGCCGTTCGCGCGCGGCTCGGCGGTGAGCAGCGCGGCGAGCGGCGGCACCGGCCTGGGACTCACGATCAGCAAGATGCTCACCGACCTGATGGGCGGCGAGATGACGGTGCGCAGCACGCCCAACGTCGGCTCGCTGTTTCGCATCCGCTTGTTCCTGCCCGAGGTGCGCGCCGCGGTGGCCGAGCGCGAGCTGCCGCGCGTCGCGCGCATCGGCTACAGCGGCGAGCGGCGCTGCGTGATGGTGGTCGACAACGAAGAGGTCGACCGCGATTTGCTCGCCAACGTGCTGACGCCCCTCGGCTTCGACGTGCGCCGCGCCGCCTCGGGCCACGATGCGCTGGCGCTGCTGCGCGAATGCCGGCCCGATGCGATCCTGATGGACCTCGCGATGCCCGGCATCGACGGCTGGGAAACCATCCGCCGCATGCGCCGCGAGAAGTTGAGCGATGCGCCGCTGGCGATCGTCTCGGCGAACGCGTTCGACAAGGGGCTCGACAACGACGTCGGCATCACACCAACCGACTTCGTCCTGAAGCCGGTGCGCAAGAGCGAGCTGCTCGACTGGCTCGGCCGCGCGCTCGCACTGGAGTGGATGCATGCGCCGGCGCCAATGATCGCGAGCGATGCGCCGCTGCCGGCACCCGTCACTGCCACGAGCGATTTCGTCTTTCCCACCGATCAACGCCTGCGCGAGCTCGACGAGATGATCCAGCTCGGCTACTTTCGCGGCATCGTCCAGCTGCTCGGCCAGATCGACGCCGAGAGCCCGGCCTGCGCCGCGTTCGTCGCCCACATGCGCGAGCTGGCGCGCCAGTTCCAGCTCGAAGCGATGACCGGCGTTCTTCGAAAGGCTCGCGATGCACGCGTCGCTGAATGAGGCAGCCGCAACGATGAGCCACCCGCCACTCGATCGCAGCACCAGCGATGTCGTGTTGATCGTCGACGATGTGCCCGACAACTTGTCGGTGCTGCACGACGCACTCGACGAGGCGGGCTACGCCGTACTCGTCGCCACGAACGGCGAGAGCGCGTTGCAGCGCGCCGCGCAGGCGCTGCCCGACATCGTGCTTCTCGACGCGATGATGCCGGGGATGGACGGTTTCGAAGTCGCGCGGCGCCTGAAGGCCCAGCCTGAGACGGCGCACATCCCGATCGTCTTCATGACCGGCCTGACCGACACCGAGCATGTGGTGGCGGCGTTCCAGGCCGGTGGCGTCGACTACGTGACGAAGCCGATCCGCCCGCGCGAAGTGCTGGCGCGCATGGCGGTTCACATGCAGGGCGCGCGCCAGGCGCGGCAAGCGCGCAATGCGCTCGATGCTTTCGGCCACGCGATGATTGCGGTGCGCATCAGCAACTCGCGCCTCGTGTGGCAGACGCCGCTCGCGCGCAAGCTGCTGCACGACTACTTCGAAGGCGAAAACGGCACGACGGAGTCGCCGAAGGTGCCCGCGCAAGTCTTGAGCTGGGTCATCGCCCAGGCCGCCATCGCCGAAGACGGCCGCGAGCCCCAGCCGCTCGCGCTGGTGCGCGGTGCGAGCCAGCTCGTGCTGAGCCTGCAGGAGCGCACCAGCGACGAAGACTGGCTGATCGTGATGCGCGAGGTCTCCGACACGGCCATCGTCGAAGCGATGATGCGCAGCTTCAAGCTCACTCTGCGCGAGGCCGAGGTGCTGTACTGGGTCGTCAAGGGCAAGACCAATCGCGACATCGGCGACATCCTCGGCTCGAGCCCGGCGACGGTGAAGAAGCACCTCGAGCACGTCTACGAAAAGCTCGGCGTCGAGACGCGCAATGCGGCGGCGAATCTGGCGATGGGAAGGGTGAGGCAGTTGGAGCGGCGTTAGCGTCTACAGTCCGGGCTTCACGTTCGACCATTCATCGACCATGAAGACCTATCGCATCGCCACGATTCCCGGCGACGGCATCGGCAAGGAAGTCGTGCCGGCCGGCCGCGTGTTGCTCGAAGCGCTGACTGCGACGAGCAGCGCGTTCGCATTCGAGTTCCAGAACTTCGATTGGGGCGGCGATTACTTTCGTCGTCACGGCATGATGATGCCGGCCAATGGGCTCGATGCGCTGCGCGACAAGGACGCGATTCTGTTCGGCTCGGCGGGCGACCCGCACATTCCGGATCACATCACGCTGTGGGGCCTGCGCCTGAAGATCTGCCAGGGCTTCGACCAGTATGCGAACGTGCGGCCCACGCGCATCCTGCCCGGCATCGACGCTCCGCTGAAGCGCTGCCGGCCCGAAGACCTCGACTGGGTCATCGTGCGCGAGAACTCCGAAGGCGAATACTCGGGCGTCGGCGGGCGCGTTCATCAAGGCCATGCGATCGAGGTCGCGACCGACGTGTCGATGATGACGCGCGTCGGCGTCGAGCGCATCCTTCGCTTCGCGTTCCAGCTCGCGCGCTCGCGCCCGCGCAGGCTGCTGACGGTGATCACGAAGAGCAATGCGCAGCGTCACGCGATGGTGATGTGGGACGAGATCGCCAAGCAGGTCGCGGCCGAGTTCACCGACGTCACGTGGGACAAGGAACTCGTCGACGCGGCCACTGCGCGCATGGTCAATCGCCCGGCGTCGCTCGACACCATCGTCGCGACCAATCTGCACGCCGACATCCTGAGCGACCTCGCCGCCGCGCTGGCCGGCAGCCTGGGCATCGCGCCGACCGCCAACATCGACCCCGAGCGCCGCTACCCGTCGATGTTCGAGCCGATCCACGGCTCGGCCTTCGACATCATGGGCAAGGGTCTCGCGAACCCGATCGGCACGTTCTGGTCGGTCGTGATGATGCTCGAGCACCTCGGCGAAGCCGATGCCGCTCAGCGCGTGATGCGAGCGATCGAATCGGTCACGGCCGACCCGGCGCTGCACACGCGAGACCTCGGCGGCGCGGCGACGACTGCCGATGTCACTGCGGCGGTGTGCGCGCGGCTTGCGTGACGAGCGCAGTGGTCGCGGTCATCTCGGCGCAGGCGGAGAAGCATTCGCCTTCGCGCCGCGCAACAACACCCACGCCATGAACCCCATCAAGCCCACTCCGGCCAACAGCACGGCCCACAGCCACAGCGAACGATGGGTCGAGGGCCGTGTCACGACAGCGGGGTTGGGCTGAGACGCTGGTGACGGCGCGGCGGCGGACGCTGCCGGCATTGCCACTGTCGCCATGTCCGACGGCAGCGAGTCGCCGACTTGTCTTGCGGGCATCAACTGCGCCAACGGCATGGCGCTTGGCGCCGCCCCAGTCCCGCCCCACACCAGGCGATAGGGGCCCGGTCCGCGGGCGAGAAATACGAGCGAGCGCGTGTGCGCACCGACGCGCAGGGTGGGTGGCGTCGGCCCGAGTTGGCTGATCGGCCCCGTGGTCTGCACGCGAATCAACCGGTAGACGTTCGCGTTGGCGAGCGGCCACCACGTCGGCGCAGCGCTGGCCGCCGACGCGGGTTCGGTCTTGTGACGCAAGGCCTTCACCGGGCCGTGCAGAAGATGTCGGTGGCGATGCGGCGTGGGCAGCGTATCGACCTGCCCGAGCAGCGCAATGGTCGCGACCGTGTTGGGCTCGCTCAGCGTGATCTGCGCTTGCTCGAGCGGCAGGTTGTGCGGCAATGCGTAGTCGCAATGCTGCGACTCGCACGATGCGGGCGAGATCGGTTCGCTCCACTGCATCGCCTGCGCGGCGATCTGCTGGGTGACGCTCGTGACCGTCGCCGATTGCAGCTCGGGCACGGCGCTTCCCGCCAGCGCGGTGATGCGCAGATAGCTCGCGCGCACCGAGCCGAGGTCGATCTCGGTGTTCAGCAAGCGCTGGCCTTGATGTTCCAGCGACAGCACCTGCGCGGCGGGCTGGACGACGCGCCACTGCTGAAGATCGGGACTCGCCTCGACCGCGAGCGCATAGACG
>VBCQ01000310.1 GCA_005882155.1 Betaproteobacteria bacterium | reverse complement strand
TTCGGCGACGTGTCGATGAACATGCGCAATCTGCTGCGCAAGATGGGCAAGAAGAGCTTCCGCCCCGGCAACGCCGCGGCGATGCTGATGCTCAATGCGACCAATCCAGAGACGATCAAGCTCGCCCGCAGCGCCATGGTCGGCATCGGCTTCAAGGCGCAGCGCATCGCCAACGACCTGCTGCGCGGCCTGGCGAACAAGCAGACGGCGGCGCCGCCCTCGACGATCGGCACCGCGCCGATCAAACAGCAGGTGATCCACTTCATCAACAAGAAGCTGCCGGGCGGGCTGCCGAAGAAGACGGCGCGCGCGCTGCTCGACATCGAAGACAAGGACTACGTCCCGATCATCCGCAATCCCAAGGCGACGAGCGCCGACACCGAAGCGGTGTTCTATTTTCCCGGCTGCGGGTCGGAGCGTCTGTTCTCGCAAGTGGGCTTGGCCACGCAGGCGATGCTCTGGCATGCCGGCGTGCAAACGGTGCTGCCGCCAGGTTATCTGTGCTGCGGCTATCCGCAAAAAGGCTCGGGCCAATTCGACAAGGCCGAGAAGATCATTACCGACAACCGCGTGCTGTTCCACCGCGTGGCCAACACGCTGAACTACCTGGACATCAAGACGGTGGTAGTGAGCTGCGGCACCTGCTATGACCAGCTGCAGGGCTACCAATTCGACAAGATCTTCCCCGGCTGCCGCATCATCGACATCCACGAGTACCTGCTCGAGAAGGGCATCACGCTCGGCGGCGATGGAGGCTATCTGTACCACGACCCCTGCCACAGCCCGATGAAGCTGCAGGATCCGATGAAGACCGTGAAGGCGCTGGTCGGCGACAACGTCAGAAAGAGCGAGCGCTGCTGCGGCGAGAGCGGCACGCTCGGCGTCACGCGGCCCGACATCGCGACGCAAGTGCGCTTCCGCAAGGAAGAGGAACTGCGGCGCGACGAAGCGGCCTTGCGCGCCACTGGCGCGGTGGCCGAAAAGGGCCCGCTGAAGATCCTCACCTCATGCCCGAGCTGCTTGCAAGGCCTGTCGCGCTACACCGGCGACTTGAACAACGGGCTGCTCGAAGCCGACTACATCGTCGTCGAGATGGCAAATCAGATTCTCGGTGCGGACTGGATGCCCGACTATGTGGAGAAGGCCAACGCGGGCGGGATCGAGCGGGTGCTGGTTTGACGCGGCGATCATCTCCGCCGGCGTGTGCTCGATATCGCGCTCGCCCGAGAAAAGGCCCAGCCGGATGAATACCCAGTCGCTCGCAACCCGAATCCTGAGGACCCGCTTCGGGAAGAGAGTCTGGCGAAAGCTATTTGGCGCGCAGTCCTGGGCCAAGCGGGCCGGTACCTTCAGAGAAAAGGAGGCGCATGGCCTGATCCAGCGCAGCAATTACGCGTACGGAATGCTGCGGGCAGCGGACACCGCGAAGTTCTTTGGCAAGTCGGCCGTGACGGCCTGCGAGTTCGGCGTAGCCACCGGCATGGGCCTGATCAACATGACCCAGCTGGCAGAGCTGATCGAAGCCGAGACCGGAGTCAAGTTTCGTGTTGTCGGCTTCGACACCGGGGCCGGCTTGCCGGCGCCCTCGGGGTACAAGGACCACCCGGAGCTGTGGTCGAGCGGCGATTTCTCGATGGGCGACCCCGACCTACTGCGTCGACGGCTCGCCGGCAAGGCAGAGCTCGTCATCGGTGACATCAAGGACACCATCGGCGCCTTCACTCGTACGCTGACTACCGATTGCCCGCTGGGGTTCGTTTCCATCGATGTCGATATCTACTCCGGGACGGTCGCTGCGCTACAGGGGCTGCTCGGTCAATGCGAGGCCTACCTTCCGGCGATCAGCTTTTACCTGGACGACGTTGCGTCGTACTTTTCAAATGAGGCCTGCGGCGAGTTGTGCGCGGTGGACGAGCACAATGCTGCTTATCCGCAACGCCCCATCTATTCGGACAAGAGCCTGCCGCGTGGCCGGTTCGAGCCCTTTGCTGATTGGTACCGCTCGATGTATGTCGGGCACATACTCGATCACCCTTACCGCAACCATGCGCGAGAGCGCGGTAGCCTTTCGCTGCAGGATCATCTGAAGTTCATGGCCGCGCTTCGCTGAGACGGTGCAGCCGTACTCCGCCGACAAACCCCAATGCGACCCGAGTTCAAGCCGCCCGCCGCCGCCGTCGCCGGTTGCCCGCTGTGCGAGGCCGCCGGCGGCGCGTTTCTCTGGACCGGCGGACCGTGGCGCGTCGTGCGCGTCGACGACGCGTCGTTTCCGGCGTACTACCGCGTGGTCTCCAATCACCACGTCACCGAGTTCTCGGACTTGCTTGCGCCCGAGCGGCAGCAGTGCATGGACCTGGTCTGCGCCATCGAACGCGTGTTGCTCGATCAATTGCGCCCGACCAAGATCAACCTTGCCGCGTTCGGCAACATGGTGCCGCACTTGCACTGGCATGTGCTCGCGCGCTTCGACTGGGACAGCCATTTCCCGCAGCCGATCTGGGGCGCGAAACAACGCGACGTGCAGCCGGCGGCCACCAGTCGCCTCGGCATCGAGCTGGCCGAACTCGACGAGCTCGTCATCGCCGCGGTGGCCGCGGCATAGGGCCGTTGCCTTCGCTACACTGAGTCGGCCCCCAATGACTGGACGAAACCCATGGCCGGCCTGACCAAAGAATCGCCTTCGCCCACGGCCATCACCGTGCACCAGCAATCGCGCGTGCTCGAGGTCGGCTTTTCCGACGGCCGCGAGTTCCGCATCCCGTTCGAGCTGATGCGCATCTACTCGCCATCAGCCGAAGTGCAAGGCCACGGGCCGGGGCAGGAAATACTGCAGACCGGCAAGCGCGAGGTCGAGATCGTCGCGCTCGAGCCCGTCGGCAATTACGCGGTGCAGCCGACCTTCTCCGACGGCCACAGCACCGGCATCTTTTCCTGGGACTATCTCTACTTCCTCGGCTCGCAAGAACGCGAGCTGTGGCAGAAGTACGAGGCTCGGCTGCAGGCCGCCGGCGTCGAGCGCGACGCGCCGATGGACGCCGCCGCAGCAGCGGCCTGCGGGCATCACCATTGAGCGGGCCCGCGGCATGAGCGAAACCCATTTCGGCTTCCAGAAGGTCGACGAAGCGCAGAAGGCGCAGCGGGTGCGCAGCGTGTTCGATTCGGTCGCGTCGAAGTACGACGTGATGAACGACCTGATGTCGATGGGCCTGCACCGCGCATGGAAAGCCTATGCCGTCGCAGTGGCCAACGTGCGCGACGGCGACCGCGTTCTCGACATCGCCGGCGGCACGGGCGACCTGGCGCGTGCGTTCGCGAAGAAGGTCGGTCCGCGCGGCACGGTGGTTCACACCGACATCAATGAGGCGATGCTGCATCAGGGTCGCGACCGGCTGCTCGACGAAGGCTTGGTGCTGCCGACCTCGATCTGCGACGCTGAATCGCTGCCCTTTGCGGCCGACTGCTTCGACCTCGTCAGCGTCGCCTTCGGCTTGCGCAACATGACCCACAAGGAGCGCGCGCTGGCCGAGATGAGCCGCGTGCTGCGTCCAGGCGGGCGGCTGCTGGTGCTCGAGTTCTCGAAGGTCGCGCCGCCGCTCGCCAAGGCCTACGACTGGTACTCGTTCAACGTGTTGCCGCGGCTGGGCCAGTGGGTCGCCGGCGACGCCGACAGCTACCGCTATCTGGCCGAATCGATTCGCATGCACCCCGGCCAAGCCGAGTTGAAGGCGATGATGAAGACCGCCGGCTTCGGCCATGTCGACGTTCACAACTTGAGCGCCGGCGTCGTTGCGCTGCATGTCGGAATCAAGTGCTAGGTCGGCGTGCAGAACGTCACAATTGATTCACGCTGCAGCGGCATTCAGTGGGTTTCGACCCCCCACCAAGGGTGGTGAGGGTGTGCTGCTTCGCCGCTACACTCGCTAGGATTTGCCGCGCTCCGGAGCCTTCTATCCATGATCTCTATCGACATCCGTTCACATCGCGCGAACGTCATCGCACGCAGTGCTGTCGCTGCGGCAACGGTTCTCGCCGTGCTGCTCAGCGGCTGCAGCGACAAGAAAAAGGACAAGGCCGCGTCGCAGACGGCGGCGCGAGTCAACAAGGAAGAGATCACCGTTCATCAGATCAATTTCGTGCTCCAGCAGCAGCGTGGCCTGGCACCGGCGCAGGCGGCATCGGCAGCGCCGGTCGTGCTGGAGCGGCTCATCGACCAAGAGCTCACGCTGCAGAAGGCGCAAGAGCAGAAGCTCGACCGTGACCCGCGGGTCGTGCAGCAGATCGACGCGGCACGCCGCGACATCGTCTCGCGCGCCTACGTCGAGAAGATCGGCAGCGGGGCACCGAAACCCAGCCCCGAAGAGGTCAAGACCTACTACGAGCAGAACCCGGCCTTGTTCAAGGAACGCCGCATCTATAGCCTGCAAGAGCTGGCGATCGAGGCCAAGCCCGAGCAGCTGGCCGAGTTGCGCGCCAAGCTGCAGGCGGCGAAAGACCTCAACGAGTTCATCAACTATCTGAAGACCAACGACTTCCGCTTCGCCGGCAACCAGGCAGTCAAGCCGGCTGAGCAATTGCCGATGGCGAGCCTCGCTGCGCTGGCGAAGCTGAAGGATGGCCAAGCCCTCTTCAACGCGGCGCCGAACGGTGCGCAAGTGGTCGTGCTGGCCGGCTCGCGGATGCAGCCGGTCGACGAGGAGCGCGCACGCCCGGCGATCGAGCAGTTCCTGCTCAACGAGCGCAAGCGCAAGGTGATCGAAGACGATCTGAAGGCCTTGCGCAGCGCGTCGAAGATCGAATACGTCGGTGACTTTGCGAAAGGATCGGCCAAGCCGGCTTCGGCGCCGTCGCCGACCGAGGTCAAAGCCACGACGTCGCCGCTGGTTTCCAAGCCGGCGTCCGCGGTCGAGCCGATCATGCCGGTGCGGCCGGCATCAATGCCCACCGGAAACACACTCGACAAGGGCATCAAGGGACTCAAATGAACGGTGCGCCCCGTCCCATTCAAAACGCTGCGAGTCGGTTGCCAACGGAGTGGATGACATCATGAGAATCACGTTGCGTCGTCTCATCGCGAGCTGGATGGTCCTGCTGACGCTGGCCGCGGCGACGTTCGCCCAGGCGGCCGAAAAGGAGCATATCCTCGGCCCCGGCGACATGATCAAGGTATCGGTCTATCAGAACGCCGACTTGACCCTCGAGACCCGTATTTCGGAGCTCGGTCAGATCTCGTTCCCGCTGATCGGCACCGTGACCGTCGGCGGGCTGTCGGTGCCTGCGGCAGAGCAGAAGATCGCCAAGGCCTTGCGCGACGGCGGCTTCGTGCTGAAGCCGCAAGTCAACGTGAGTCTGCTGCAAGTGCGCAGCGCGCAAATCTCGATCCTCGGGCAAGTCGGCAAGCCGGGCCGCTACCCGATCGAGACGGTCAACAGCAAGGTGTCCGAGATGATCGCCGCGGCCGGCGGCGTGGTTCCGGGCGCCGCCGATGTGGTGACCGTGGTCGGCACGCGCAACGGCAAGCAGGTGAAGTTCGACATCGACCTGCCGGCGATCCTGCAATCAGGCAAGACCGAGCTCGACGCGGTGGTCGTCAACGGCGACATCCTCTACGTCGATCGCGCGCCGATGGTCTACATCTACGGCGAGGTGCAGCGCCCGGGCGCGTTCCGCCTCGAGCGCGGCATGACCGTGATGCAGGCACTCGCGCAGGGCGGCGGCTTGACGCAGCGCGGCACCGAGCGCGGTGTGCGCATCCACCGGCGCGACCCCAACGGCGCGATCAGCATCATCCAGCCGAAGATGAACGACATGGTCGAGCGCGACGACGTGATCTATATCCGCGAGTCGGTGTTCTGAAAGACTGCCATGTCAATCACCCAGTATTTGCGAATCATCTGGACCCGGAAGTGGTTGGTGCTCGCGCTGCTCCTGGTCACCATCGCGGTGGGCACCGCGGTCACGCTGCTGATGCCCAAGCAGTACACCGCCGACGCGTCGCTCGTGGTCGACGTTCGCGTCGATCCGGTGATGGGCATGCTGGCGCCGGCACTCGCGTCGCCGGCCTACATGGCCACTCAGGTCGAGATCCTGAAGAGCGATCGGGTCGCGTCGCGGGTGGTGAAGATGCTCGGCGTCGAGCGATCGCCGGCGGCGGTTCAGCAATGGCGCGAATCGACCGAAGCGAAGATTCCGCTCGAGCGCTACTTCGCGAACCTGCTTGAAAAGGGCTTGGCCGTCGAGCCGTCACGCGGCAGCAACGTCATCAACATCACCTTCGCGTCGCCCGATGCGGCATTTGCCGCCGGCGCGGCCAACGCGTTCGCCCAAGCCTACATGGACGTGTCGGTCGAGCTGCGGGTCGAGCCGGCACGCCAGTCGGCGACCTGGCTCGACGAGCAGTCCAAGGTGCTGCGAGCCAACCTGGAGCAGGCGCAGTCGCGGCTGTCGAAGTTCCAGCAAGAAAAAGGCATCGTCGTGTCCGACGAGCGGCTCGACCAGGAAACCGCACGCTATAACGCGCTGATCACCCAACTGGCGTTGGCCCAGACCGAGCAAGTCGATACCTCGACGCGGCGGCGCAATTCGGGCAGCGATCAGTCGCCAGAGGTGTTGCAAAGCGCGTCGGTGCAGTCGCTGAAGTCGCAGGTCGCGACCGCCGAGGCCAAGCTCAGCGAGATCAGCAGCGTCGTCGGCAAGAACCACCCGCAGCGCATCCAGCTCGAGGCGCAGCTGCAGGAGCTGAAGCAGCAGCTCGGCGCCGAAATGCGCCGCGTGTCGGGCGGCAGTTCGGTCGTCAACCGCAGCAGCGCGCAGAAGGTCGAAGAGCTGAAGGCGCTCGTCGATCAGCAGAAGCACCAGCTGTTGTCGCTGCGCTCGCAACGCGACCAGATCGCCGTGCTGGTGCGCGACGTCGAGTCGGCGCAGCGCGCCTACGAAGGCATCAGCGGTCGCATGACGCAGTTGACCCTCGAAGGCCAGAACACCCAGGCCAACGTGCGCTTGCTGAGCCCCGCGATCGAGCCGTACTACCCGTCGCGGCCGCGCGTGCTCGTCAACATCCTCGGCTCGATCTTCGGCGGCTTGCTGCTCGGTGCGGCGGTGGCGCTGGGCCTCGAGTTCATCGATCGCCGGGTGCGTGACACCGACGACATGCTCGCGGTCGCTGGTGTGCCGGTGATCGGCGTGCTGCGGCCGGCCGAATCGAAGCTGCCGATCTTCCGCCGGTTGACCACCGGCCGGCCGGCGCCGCCGCGCCCGCCGATGCTCACGGCTCCAGGAGTGCGCTCATGAAGATGACCGTTTCTGTCGCCGCGAGCGCGCCGCG
>VBCQ01000311.1 GCA_005882155.1 Betaproteobacteria bacterium | reverse complement strand
TCGAAGACATCGGCGCGCCCGAGTGGCTGCGTGCGCAGGCGAGCGCACGGCGCGCGTCCGAGCTGCAGCGGCTCGACATTCTGCGTGCGCGGTTCTGGTGATGAGGAGTCGCCGTAGAACCTATCCGTAAATCAGACGGCCCTGCGTTGCGACTACAAAGCGATGGATGCAAAGCGCGGGCCGACGTCCAGGCTCTTCGCCTGGACTAGGCCGGCTCCAGAGCGCCGAGCTCGACCGCGTCAGTCACGTGCGGCGCCTGCTCGCCGAAGCGGCGCAGCGTTACGAGCTCGCCGGCGACGCGGCCGCGCCCTGGAGCCGCTGAGACGGTGCGTTGTTTGATGCGAGCCCGAACCAAGGCCGCAGCACGCCGACTCGGCGCACGATCTCGTAGCCGGCGAAGCTCAGCACGAAGGTCGCGATGATGAGCAGCGGGCCTTCGAGCTAATCCGGCAACGACGCCGGCCGCAGCGCCATCGCGACGAGGATGATCAGCGTCTGGTGCAGGATGTAGACGGGGAACACCGCATTGGTCAGATAACGCCGCCAAGCGTGGTCGACGTTGAAGTGGCGGCGCGCAAAGCCGAGCGCTGTGACGAGCGCACACCACTGCATCGAGCTGCCTTCGGAGACCAGCGGGCGCCTGCGATCGCCGCCCGGGTCGCGCAGGTTTTCCTGCACCGCGACGAGGATCATCAGAAGCCAGAACGCGAGCCATGCGAGCGCGAAGCCGGCCATCACGCGGCACGGCAAGGGATCGCTTTCGGCCAGCTCGGTGTGTATCGGTCGCGATGACAGGTCGGCGCCGGTGTCAGAGTTTCGGGAAATGCATATCGCGAAACCGGCCGCGGCGGCGTAATCTTTGCACCTCGAAAACACGCGAGGAGCGGCCCATGGCAGGCAAGCCGATCTACAAGTCGCTGTACTTCCAGGTCATCACCGCGATCATCATCGGCGTGATCCTCGGCCACTTCTGGCCGCAGACCGGCGAGGCGATGAAGCCGCTCGGCGACGCGTTCATCAAGCTGATCAAGATGATCATCGCGCCGATCATCTTCTGCACCGTCGTCGTCGGCATCGCCGGTATGGAGGACATGAAGAAGGTCGGCAAGACCGGCGGCCTCGCGCTGCTGTACTTCGAGGTCGTCAGCACCGTCGCGCTGATCGTCGGGCTCATCATCATCAACCTCATCCAGCCGGGTGCCGGCATGAACGTCGACCCGGCCTCGCTCGACACGAAGAACATCGCCGCCTACACCGGCCCCGGCAAGATGCAGGGCACCGTCGAGTTCCTGATGAACATCATCCCGTCGACCGTCGTCGACGCGTTCGCCAAGGGCGAAATCCTCCAAGTGCTGCTGTTCTCGGTGCTGTTCGGCTTTGCGCTGCACAAATTCGGCGGCCGCGGCACGCTGGTGTTCGACTGGGTCGAGAAGACCTCGCACGTGCTGTTCTCGATCGTCGGCATCATCATGAAGGTCGCGCCGATCGGCGCATTCGGCGCGATGGCGTTCACGATCGGCAAGTACGGCGTCGGGTCGCTCTTGTCGCTCGGAAAGCTGATGGGCACCTTCTACGCGACTTGCCTGTTCTTCATCTTCGTCGTGCTCGGGCTGATCGCGCGCTTCCACGGCTTTTCGATCTGGAAGTTCATCAAGTACATCAAGGAAGAGCTGTTGATCGTGCTCGGCACCTCGTCGTCGGAGTCGGTGCTGCCGCGAATGATGGCGAAGATGGAAAACCTCGGCGCGCGCAAGTCGGTCGTCGGCCTCGTGATTCCGACCGGCTATTCGTTCAACCTCGACGGCACCTCGATCTACCTGACGATGGCCGCGGTGTTCATCGCCCAGGCGACCAACACGCCGATGACGCTGATGCAGCAGATCACGCTGCTCGGCGTTCTGCTGCTGACGTCCAAAGGCGCGGCGGGCATCACAGGCAGCGGCTTCATCGTGCTCGCGGCCACGCTGTCGGCGGTCGGCGGCGTGCCGGTCGCGGGCCTCGCGCTGATCCTCGGCATCGACCGCTTCATGTCCGAAGCACGCGCGCTGACGAACCTGATCGGCAACGGCGTCGCGACGGTCGTCGTCGCCAAGTGGACCGGCGACCTCGACAAGGCGCGGCTGCAGCGACAGCTCGACAACGAGACCGACATCGAGGCCGAGGAACCCGAAGAGGTGCTCGACCAGGTCGAGCAGCACATGCCGGGAGTGACTCCGGCGAGAGTGGCTTGAAGCAACGGGTGGATCTAGGCTCGCAACGCCGCAGACGCGCTTTGTAGTTGCAACCTTCCGCGCCGGTTCCAGATCGGCGCAGGGCCGTCTTATTTACGGATAGGTTCTTAGCGCGCGACCGTTTTGGCCATCGCCTCCAGCGTTTCGTGCAGCTCGAAGGTCATCAGCGCGAGAAAGCCGACCAGCGCGACGTAGCACGCTGCATAGCTCACGCGAGTCGGCAGGGCGGTCATCCGATACGCCGCGACCTGCGGCTCATGGCGCTGCTGCCAGGCGGTCCACAACTGGCTCGCCGCGAGGATCGCGACCAGCACCAGCATCGGGCTCGGTCGCCACGTCAGCAGCGCGAGCAGGATCGGGATTCCGGCAAGCCACAGCCACGGCGAGATCACTTGCGTGACGCGCCCGCCGTCGAGCGGCGACAGCGGAATGAGGTTGAACAGATTGAGAAAGAAGCCCGAGTAGGCGACTGCCAATAGCCAATCGAGCTGCTGGTCGCGCGCGATGACATAGCAGGCGAGCGCGCCGGCCGTGCCGACGAGCGGACCGGCGAGGCCGACATACGCCTCGGTCTCGGCGTCGTGCGGCATCTGCTTCAACTGAATCCACGCGCCGACGAACGGAATGAAGGTCGGCGCGCCGACTGCGAGGCCGCGCTGCCGCGCCGCAAGATAGTGGCCCATCTCATGGACGAACATCAGCGCGACGAATCCGGCGGCGTAGCGCCAGCCCCAGATGAAGGCATAGACGACGACCGACACCAGCATCGTGCCGCCGGTGGTCAAGAGCTTGCCGAGCTTGATGAACTTCAGGCTGCTGAGCAGCCACAGCAAGAGCTTGATCATTCGATGGTGACGCAGGGGCGACCGTGATGCATGAGACCTCCGAAGAGGCATGCTAACTGACGAGGTCGCGTGGGATCAGACGCGGTTGAGCGACATCCCCGCGGTGCTGCGCAAGCGCTCGATCAGCTTGGGCGCGATCTGCGCGAGTGGCAGCACTTCATGCGCTGCACCGGCGGCGATCGCTTCGCGCGGCATGCCGAAGACGACGCAAGTGGCTTCGTCCTGCACATAGTTGTAGCTGCCGGCGTCGCGCATTTCCTTCATCGCCTTCGCGCCGTCGGCGCCCATGCCGGTGAGCATCATCGCCAGCGCATTCGGCCCGACGACGCGCGCCGCCGACTTGAACAGCACTTCGACCGATGGCTTGTGGCGGTTCACCGGGTCGCCGTCCTGCACGCGCGCAATGTAGTTTGCGCCGCTGCGCTCGATGCTCAGGTGGAAGCCGCCCGGCGCGATGTAGGCATGGCCCGGCAGCACGCGCTCGCCGTCGCGCGCCTCGGCGACGCGGATCTTGCACAGCCCGTCCAGCCGCGCCGCGTAGCTCTTCGTGAAGCCGGGCGGCATGTGCTGCGTGATGACGACTGCCGGCGAATCGGGCGGCAGATGGGTCAGCACTTCCTTGGTCGCTTCGGTGCCGCCGGTGGAGGCGCCGATGAAGATGATCTTTTCGGTCGACAGCCGGCCCAGGTTGGCGATCGGGGCGACAGGCTTCGCCGCGGGGCCGTCGTCGCCCGCGGGCGGGGTGACCTGCAGCCGACGCAGGTGGGCCTTCGAGGCGATGCGGACCTTGTCGGTGATGTCCTGCGCCAGCAGGCGCAGCCCGTCGGCCACGCCGATCTTCGGCTTGGCGACGAAGTCGACGGCGCCCAGCTCCAGCGCGCGCAGCGTCACCTCGGCGCCGCGCTCGGTCAGCGTCGACACCATCACCACCGGCATCGGCCGCAGCCGCATCAGCTTGCTGAGGAAGTCGATTCCGTCCATGCGCGGCATCTCGATGTCCAGCGTGATCACGTCCGGGTTCAGCGTGCGGATCATCTCGCGCGCGACGAACGGGTCGCTGGCCGCGCCCACGCACTGCATGTCGGGCTGGCGGTTGATGATCTCGGTGAGCAGGCTGCGCACCAGCGCCGAGTCGTCGACCACCACCACGCGGGTTTTGCTCATGCTGCTGTTGTCCCTCGCGTTCATGTCTCGCTCCCTCAGAACAGATCGACCGAGCCGCCGCCGGTGTTGGCCGGCACCGCGCGCTGTGCCGCGGCGCGGTCTTGCGCCACCAGTGCTTCCGTGTTCGCCGCCGCCAGCCGCTTGACCATCGCCT
>VBCQ01000309.1 GCA_005882155.1 Betaproteobacteria bacterium | reverse complement strand
CGCCGATGTGAAACGCGCCGCGACCACCGTGGCCGGCAGCATGTTCTTCAACCAGGGCGAGAGCTGCAATGCGCCGTCGCGCGTGTTCGTTCACGAGCGCATCGCCGACGAATTCGTTGCCGTCGTCGCCGGCGAGGCGCCGAAGTACCAGCCCGGCGACCCGCTGTCGGGCAGCGCCGCGATGGGCGCGATCGTCGACGACACGCAGCTGCGCTCGGTGCTCGGCTACATCGAAGCCGGCCATGGCGAAGGCGCAAAGGTCGTCGCCGGCGGCCAGCAGGTTCGCCGTGACAGCGGCGGCTTCTTCGTCGAGCCCACGGTGTTCGACGGCGTGACGAACCGGATGCGAATTGCGCGCGAGGAAATCTTCGGCCCGGTGCTGTCGGTGATCCGCTTCAAGACCGAGGCCGAAGCGATCGCATTGGCCAACGACAGCCCGTACGGATTGCAGGCGAGCGTCTGGAGCGACAACGTGAACCGCGCACACCGGGTCGCGCGTGCGTTGAAGGCCGGCACGGTCCACGTCAACCAGTACGACGAAGACGACATCACGGTGCCGTTCGGCGGCTACAAGCAAAGCGGCAACGGACGTGACAAATCGCTGCACGCGTTCGATAAATACACCGAGCTGAAGACGACCTGGCTGCGCATCGACGCGTGATCGATCGCGCTGCGTTGTAGGCCTAGGCCTACGCCTGCAAGCGTTGCCCTCCGGCCCGCATTGCCGACCGTGCCCGACTGTGCGCCGGCGCGCGTCGGTGCAGCATGAGTTGGCGTCGCCAGATGCGGCGTTCCACTTTCACTGCCACTGCAGTCCACAAGGAGTGAACCATGCTCACACGCAATTTGACAGCTGCCGCCCTGGTGAGCGCGCTGGCCTTGACCGCCGGTTGCTCGTCGACGACGAGAACAAGCTACGACACGGTCGGGACCGCGCCTAACACAGGGTATTCGACGCAGGTCGCTGACTACGGCTACGTGCGCAACATCTCGACGATCGATGCTCGCCACACGAGTGGTGCCGGCGCGATCATCGGCGGTGTCGTCGGCGCGGTGGTCGGCAACCAGATCGGTGGCGGTACCGGCCGTGCCGCGGCCACCGGCATCGGCGCCGTGGGCGGTGCGATCGTCGGCAACGAAATCGAGAAGAACCGCGCTTCCGGCCAAGCCTATCGCGTCGAAGTCCGCATGGACAACGGCGATCTGAGGATGTTCGACTACTGGGACCTGAACGGCCTGCGCGTGGGTGACCGCGTGCGCGTCGTCAACGGCCAGCTCGAACGCTATTGAGCCATTGCTGTAAAGCCCTCCGCGCGGTCGCCGCGCGGAGGGCTTTTTCGTTCTCCCTCTTCCGAAGAGAGAGGGAATGCGGCTCGGGCATGATCGCGGCTTTGCGCCGCCACCCTGCCCTGCATGAGTCCACCCCGCCCCCACCACACGCCCTGGCTTTCCTACCTCTGTCTCGGCGCAGCGATGTCGCTGGTCGGCAGCTACGTGGGCTTCTCCAAGTTGCTCGTGCTTGTGTTCCCGGTGTTCCTGCTCGCGTGGTTGCGCTTCGGCATTGCGGCTGTCGCGATGGCGCACTGGGTCAAGCGCAGCGCGAGCGAGACGCGACTGAGCGCGCGTGACCGCAAGCTGTTGTTCCTCGAATCCTTCCTCGGCAATTTCCTATTTTCGATCTGCATGCTGTACGGCGTGTCGCTCACGTCGGCGCTCGCGGCGGGCGTCATCATGGCCGCGATCCCCGCGGTATTGCCTGCGCCGTCGGCGGTATCGCGCTGGTGTCGCTCGTGCAGCACGCCGACACCAACGCCGCCGGGTCGCTGCTCGGCAACCTGATGCTGCTCGGGGCGGTGTGCTGCGAAGCAAGCTATGTCGTGATCGGCAAGCAGCTGACCGGCAACGTCTCGGCCAAGCGCATCAGTGCGCTCGTCAACCTGTGGGGCCTCGCGCTCGTCACGCCGTTCGGCATTTGGCAGGCATGGGGCTACGACTTCGGCGCCGTCAATGCGATGACGTGGTCGCTGCTGCTTTTCTATTCGCTGACCGCGAGCATGGCCACCGTGTGGTTGTGGATGACCGGCCTCAAGCATGTGCCCGCCTCGTCGGCGGGCATCTTCACCGTGCTGTTGCCGGTGAGTGCCGCCGCGGTCGGCGTCGTCTTTCTCGGCGAGCGATTCAGCGGTGTGCAGGTCGCTGCGTTCGCGTTGGCATTGGCCGGGGTGGTGCTCGCGACATGGCCGAATGGAAAGGCTCGCGTTCAAGTCATCTAAATTCGAAGAGCGAATTCAGTCGCTCCCACACGCGCAGACCAAACGCTTGGTTAGACGTCGCGCCGATGCCACCTCAGTCCTTCAGGTGCTTGACGAAGGCCGCAATCCCCGCGACGAGCATCACCGCGACGAAGATCCAGAGTGCTGTCGAGCTGGCGTTCAGCAAGTTCATGCCGTCCATCATCGTTCTCCTCCATCGAAAGGTGTCGGAGCCACAGGCAAACCGCGTGCCTGCCTGCGTTGCCGACGCATCAGCAGGTACGCCGCCGGCACGACGAACATCGACAGCAGCGGCGCAGTGATCATTCCGCCGACCATCGGCGCTGCGATGCGCTGCATCACTTCGGAGCCGGTGCCATGGCTCCACATGATCGGCAGCAGCCCGGCGATGATGACTGCCACCGTCATCGCTTTCGGCCGCACGCGAAGCACCGCGCCTTCGCGGATTGCGGCCAGCAGATCGTCGTCGCTGGACTTGCCGGCCGCAGCTCGTGCATCCCACGCCTGCTTCAGGTACAGCAGCATGATCACGCCGAATTCGGCGGCCACACCGGCCAGCGCGATGAAGCCGACACCACTCGCCACCGAGACGTTGTGGCCGAGCAGCAGCAGGAGCCAGAACCCGCCGACCAGCGCGAACGGCAGCGTCGCCATGATCAGCAGCGCCTCGTCGAAGCGGCCGAAGCTCAGGTACAGCAGCATGAAGATGATGGCGAGCGTCGCGGGCACGACGATCTTCAGCCGCGCCGTCGCTCGCTCGAGGTACTCGAACTGCCCCGACCAAGACACCGAAACGCCGGGCGCGACCTTCACCTTGGCGGCCACCGCGCGCTGCATGTCGGTGACGGCGGATCGCAGGTCGCCACCGAGATCCCCCAGACGACGAAGAGCGTGTTCATCCGATCCATGGGCACCCAGCGCCCGGGAAAGTACATCGCGGTCTCCTG
>VBCQ01000049.1 GCA_005882155.1 Betaproteobacteria bacterium | reverse complement strand
TGCCGGCGGCCTTGGCCGACATCGGCACCAACGAGTGCGAGGTCATGCCGGGCGAGGTGTTGATCTCGAGCAGGAAAGGCTTGCGATCGGTCTTGCGGATCATCAGATCGGCACGGCCCCAGCCGCGGCAACCGAGCGTCGTGTAGGCGGCGACGACGATGCGCTGGATCTCGCGCTCTTCATCACGCGGCAGGCCGCTCGGGCATTGGTACTTCACTTCGTCGGTGAAGTATTTGTTCTGGTAGTCGTAGGCGCCTTCGGGCGCGACGATCTTGATGACCGGCAATGCCTTCGCGTTGCGGCCCTGGCCGAGCACCGGGCAGGTCACCTCGTCGCCCTCGATGAACTCTTCGCACAGCACGTCGGGGTCGTAGCGGGTGGCGAGCGCGACCGCGTCCTGCATCTGCGAATAGCCGGCCACCTTGGTCACGCCGATCGACGAGCCTTCGCGCGGCGGCTTGACGATCAGCGGCAGGCCCAGCGTGTCGGGCACTGCGATGACACGCTCGCGCGACTGCTCGCCGGGCGCAAGCCGCACATGGCGCGGCGTCGGCAGGCCCTCGGCGATCCAGACCCGCTTGGTCATCACCTTGTCCATCGCGATCGCCGAGGCCATCACGCCGGACCCCGTGTACGGAATGCCGAGCAGCTCGAGCGCGCCCTGCACCGAGCCGTCTTCGCCATGGCGGCCGTGCAGCGCGATGAAGCAGCGCGCGACGCCGTCGGTCTTCAATTCATGCAGGCCGCGCTCTGCCGGATCGAACGCGCGGGCATCGACGCCCTGCGACTGCAGCGCCTTCAGCACGCCGCCGCCCGACATCAGCGAGATCTCGCGCTCGGCCGACGTGCCGCCCATCAGCACCGCGACCTTGCCCAGCGCCTTGATATCCACGCTCATGGCGTTCCCCTGCTCAGATCAATCACCTGCCCCGGCACGTTGCCGATCGTCCCGGCGCCCATCGCGATGACGACGTCGCCGTCGCGCGCCTGGTCGACGATCGCTTGCGGCATCGCGCCGATCTCGTCGACGAACACTGCGTCGACCTTGCCGGCAATCCGCAACGCGCGCGCCAGCGCCCGGCCGTCTGCCGCGACGATCGGCGATTCGCCGGCCGGATAGACCTCGGCGAGCAGCACCGCGTCAGCCGTGCCGAGGACCTTGACGAAATCCTCGAAGCAATCGCGCGTTCGCGTGTAGCGGTGCGGCTGGAACGCGAGCACCAGGCGGCGGCCGGGGAAGGCACCGCGCGCAGCGGCCAGCGTCGCGGCCATCTCGACCGGGTGGTGTCCGTAGTCGTCGATCAAGGTGAAGCTGCCGCCGTCTTTCGCCGGCAATTCGCCGTGGCGCTGGAAGCGGCGGCCGACACCGCGGAAGTCGGCGAGTGCCTTCACGACCGGTGCGTCGGGCAACTCGAGCTCGGTCGCGACGGCGATCGTCGCGAGCGCATTCAACACGTTGTGCTCGCCGGGCAGGTTCAGCACGACTTGCAGATCAGGCATCTTCACGCCGTTGTGGCGCAGCACCGTGAAGTGCATTTGGCCGCTGCGCGCCTGCACTTCGACCGCACGCACCATCGCGTCGTCGCCGAAGCCGTAGCGAACGATGGGCCGCGAGATCATCGGCACGATGGAGCGCACGCCGGGGTCGTCGCTGCAGACAATGGCCGCGCCGTAGAACGGCATGCGGTGGATGAACTCGACGAACGCCGCCTTCAGCTTCGCAAAGTCGTGGCCGTAGGTGTCCATGTGGTCGGCGTCGATGTTCGTCACCACCGCCATCACCGGCAGCAGGTTGAGGAACGACGCATCCGACTCGTCGGCCTCGACGACGATGTAGTCGCCCTTGCCGAGCGCCGAGTTCGCGCCGGCCGCGTTGAGCTTGCCGCCGATCACGAAGGTCGGGTCGACGCCCGCTTCGGCGAGCACGCTGGTCACGAGACTCGTCGTCGTCGTCTTGCCATGCGTGCCGGCGATCGCGATGCCTTGCTTCAAGCGCATCAGCTCGGCGAGCATCACCGCGCGCGGCACCACCGGCACATGGCGCTCACGTGCTGCGATGACCTCGGGGTTGTCGGGTTTCACCGCAGTCGACGTGACGACCGCACCGGCGCCGGCAATGTTCGTCGCCGCGTGCCCGATCGCGACGCGGATGCCGAGCGACGCGAGGCGCTGCGTCGTCGGGCTGTCGCTCTGGTCCGAGCCCGATACGGTGTAGCCGAGGTTGTGCAGGATCTCGGCGATGCCGCTCATGCCGGCGCCGCCGATGCCGACGAAGTGGATGTGCTTGACGGCGTGCTTCATGCGGGTACTGCCAATCGTTCGAGCTCGTCGGCGACACGCGCGGCAGCCTTCGGCTTCGCAAGCGCACGCGCCTTCGTCGCCATCGCCTGCAACGCATCACGGGTCAGGCTCGCCAGCAAATCGGCGAGCTTGCGCGGCGACAGCTCGCTTTGCGGCAGATGGATGCCGGCACCATGCGACGCGAGCCACTGCGCGTTGTCGCGCTGATGCGAAGTCGTGCTGACGACCAGCGGCACCAGAATGCCGGCGACCCCCGCAGTGCACAGCTCGCTGACCGTCACCGCACCCGCACGGCAGACGATCACGTCGCAGTCGGCCAGGCGCTGGGCCATGTCGTCGATGAAGGGCAGCACCTCGGCCTGCAGCTCCGCCTGCGCGTAGGCCGCTTGCACCGCCGCGTGATTCGCCTGACCGCTCTGGTGCGTCACCTGCGGACGCTGCGATTCGGCGAGCAGCGCGAGCGCTTGCGGCACGCAATCGTTGAGCGCTTTCGCGCCGAGGCTGCCGCCGACGACGAGCACTCGCAGCGGTCCGCTTCGATTTGCGAACCGTTGCTGCGGTTCAGCAATCGCCTCGATCTCGGCGCGCACCGGGTTGCCGGTAACGACGGCGCGCTTGATCTTCTTCACCGCGTCGCCATCGAAGCCGAACGCGATGCAATCCGCCACCGGCAACAGCGCCTTGTTGCTCATCAACAGTGCCGCGTCGGCGTTGACGAGCATCAGCGGCTTGTTGAGCAGCGAGGCCATCAGCCCGCCGGGGAAGGTGACGTAGCCACCCATGCCGAGCACCGCGCTGGCGTGCCTTCGGCGAATGATGCGCAGGCAACTCCAGAACGCCGCGAGCAGGCGAATGCCGCCGGTCAGCGTGTGGATCAAGCCCTTGCCGCGCACACCGCTGAACGCGATGTTGTCCATCGCGATGCCCGACGGCGGCACGAGCTTGTTCTCCATGCCATGCGTCGTGCCGAGCCAGCTGACGCTCCAGCCGCGCCGCTGCATTTCGCTCGCGACGGCGAGGCCGGGGATCACGTGTCCGCCGGTGCCTGCGGCCATGATGACGAGGTGCTTGGAGGCGGTCATGTCACGTTGCTTCTTCGGTTCGCGAGCGACAGTGCCGGGTCCCGGCCCGGCGCGGTGCAACGCATGAGAAGAAAGTCATGCCCGCCCCCGCGCATCAACTGACGATTCTGGCTGCGGCACGCGCACTTCGTGCGCTTCACGTCGCTGCGCGACATGAGCCTGCGACCAAACAGCCTGCGGCTGCGCGTTCCGCGCATCCTTGCCGTGTTTTGGCTTCGCCCAAACACGGCGCTCATGCGCGGCCTCCGCGCATGAGCTGTCTGTTTTCAATATCGATCCGCAGCACGATCGCCAACGCCACCATGTTCATCACGATCGCCGACCCGCCATAGCTCATCAGCGGCAGCGTCAGCCCTTTGGTCGGCAGCACGCCGAGATTCACGCCCATGTTGATGAACGCCTGCCCGCCCATCCAGATCCCGATCCCCTGCGCGAACAATCCCGCGAACACTCGATCCAATGCGATCGCCTGCCGTCCGATGTGGAAGACCCGCCTCGACAGCCAGAAGAACGCGAAGATCACGCAGGCGACACCGACGAAGCCGAGCTCTTCGCCGATAACCGCGAGCAGGAAGTCGGTGTGCGCCTCGGGCAAGTAGTGCAGCTTCTCGACGCTCGAGCCGAGTCCTTGGCCCAAGATCTCGCCGCGGCCGAAGGCGATCAGCGAGTGCGACAGCTGATAGGCCTTGCCGAGCGTGTACTTCTCGTCCCACGGGTTCAGGTAGGCAAAGATGCGCTCGCGCCGCCATTCGCTGAAGGTGATCATCAGCACGAACGCACCGACCAGCACCGCGGTGATCAACAGGAACATGCGGCCGTTGACGCCGCCCAAGAACAGGATGCCCATCGCGATCGCGGCGATGACGAGGAAGGCGCCCATGTCGGGCTCGGCCAGCAGCAAGAGGCCGACGATCGCGACCGACACCGCCATCGGCAAGACCGCGCGCAGGAAGTTTTCCTTCACGTCCATCTTGCGCACCATGTAGCCGGCGGCATACATCGCGATCGCGAGCTTCGCGAGCTCGGACGGCTGGAAATTCATGATGCCCAACGGGATCCAACGACGCGCGCCGTAGACGACACGGCCGACATGCGGGATCAGCACGACGACGAGCAGCAGCAGCGAGCCGACAAACAGCCACGGCGCCGACTTCTCCCAGAAGCTCACGGGGATCTGCACGACGACGAGCGCCATCACGCTTGCGATCGCGATCGACACGATGTGCCGGGTCAGGAAGAAGGTCGGCGTGTAGCGCGCGAACTTCGGGTTGTCGGGCAGCGCGACCGATGCGCTGTAGACCATCACGAGGCCGAGCGCGAGCAGGCCCACCACCACCCAGACCAGCGCCTGATCGAATCCGAGCAGTCGCGCAGGTTGACTCGACGTGATGTCGACGAAGTCGCGCACCGGAACATGCGTGCCTGCCGCATCGCCGGACTGGTGCCGGCGCTTCGACAGGCTCAGCGCGAACGGGAATCGCGTGAGCGCGAACGAGGGCAGCCACGACGCGAACCGGAGACGGGAGGCGGCGCTCATTGGGCATCCTCCGTGCTACGCACTCCGGAATTCGCCTTGGGAGCGGCCCGGCGGCTCATTGGGCATCCTCCGTGCTACGCACTCCGGAATTCGCCTTGGGAGCGGCCCGGCGGCTCATGCCGTCATCCCTCCGTGCTCGGCGGCCATCGCCGTCACTTCGCCGACGAACACTTCGGCGCGGTGCGCATAGTTGCGGAACATGTCGAGGCTCGCGCAGGCGGGGCTCAGCAGCACCGCGTCGCCGGGATGCGCGCGCTCGAACGACCAGCGCGTCGCGGCTTCGAGCGTGTCGAGGCGCTGCAGCGGCACGCCCGTGTCAAGGACAGCCGCTTCGATGAGGCCGGCATCGCGGCCGATCGTCGCCACCGCACGCGCATGGCGTTGCACCGGCTCGGCGAGCGGCGAGAAGTCCTGGCCCTTGCCGTCGCCGCCGAGGATCACCACGAGCTTCGCCGGCGCCTTGTCGGCACCGAGCCCGTTGAGCGCTGCAACTGTCGCGCCGACGTTCGTTCCCTTGCTGTCGTCGAACGCGTCGACGCCGTTGACGGTCGCGACGTACTCGACGCGGTGCGGCTCGCCGGTGTATTCGCGAAGGCCATGCAGCATCGGCGCGAGCGGGCAGCCGATCGCCGTCGCGAGCGCCAGCGCGGCGAGCGCGTTGGCCGCGTTGTGGCGGCCGCGCACGCGCAACGCGTCGGCGGGCATCAAGCGCTGGAGGTGGATCTCTTCTTCCTCGTCGACGGGTCCGCTGCGCTTGCCGCGCTTCATTGTTTCGTCGGCCTCGAGCGCGCGCACCAGCCAGGCCATGCCGTTCTCGACGACGATGCCGTAGTCGCCGGGACGCTTTGGCGCATCGAGCCCGAAGCGAACGACCTCGCGAGCGATGGGCTTGGCGTTGCGGCCCTTGCCTGGGACAGGCTCGGGAACAAGCTTCTCGACCAGCGGGTCGTCGCGGTTGATGACCATCACCGCGGCCTTGCCGAACACGCGGGCCTTCGCCGCGATGTAAGCGGCCATCGAGCCATGCCAATCGAGATGGTCTTGGGTGATGTTGAGGACAGTGGCGGCGCTGGGCTCGAACCCCTTGGCTTCATCGAGCTGGAAGCTGGAGAGTTCGAGGACCCAGACGTCGGGGAGGCTCGCCGCCTCACCACCTTCAGGCTCCAACTCCAGCGCATCCGCCAGCGTCTGCAGCATCGTCGGCCCGATGTTCCCCGCCATGCCGACTCGCATTCCCGCGCGCTCGATCAGCAACGCGGCGATCGCGGTCGTCGTCGTCTTGCCGTTCGTGCCGGTGATTGCCACCACCTTCGGCGCATACCCGCGCGCTTCCCTCAAGTCCGCCAGCGCACGCGAAAACAACTCGAGCTCGCCTTGCACCAACAGACCACGTTCCGCAGCGCGCGCCAGCGGCTCGACGATACGCGTGTCGGTCGGCGACAGACCCGGGCTCTTCAGCACGAGCTGCACGCCATCGAACGCTGCATCGGTCAACGGGCCATCGAGCAACACTGCACCGGGCGCGTGCTTGGCGAGACCGACTTCATGCGGCGGGGCTTCGCGCGAGTCCCACACCCGCACGCTCGCGCCGCAACGCTCGCACCAGCGCGCCATCGCGAGACCCGATTCGCCGAGCCCGAGCACCAAGACCGTGATGTCTTTCAAGTGATTCATCAGCGCAACTTCAAACTCGCCAGGCCGACCAGGCACAACAGCATCGTGATGATCCAGAAGCGCACCACGACCTGCGTTTCCTTCCAGCCGGATTTTTCGAAGTGGTGGTGCAGCGGCGCCATCTTGAAGATGCGCCGGCCGGCACCGAACTTCGCTTTCGTGAACTTGAACCACGCGACCTGCACCATCACCGACAAGGCTTCGGCGACGAACACGCCGCCCATGATTCCGAGGACGATTTCCTGGCGCGTGATGACCGCGATCGTGCCGAGCGCACCGCCCAGCGACAGCGCGCCGACGTCGCCCATGAAGACCTGCGCCGGATGGGTGTTGAACCAGAGGAACGCGAGCCCGGCGCCGGCCATCGCCGCGCAGAAGATCAGCAGCTCGCCGGCGCCGGGGATGTACGGGAGCAGCAGGTAGCGGCTGAACACCGAACTGCCGGTCGCGTAGGCAAACACGCCGAGCGCCGAGCCGACCATCACCACCGGCATGATCGCGAGGCCATCGAGCCCATCGGTCAGATTGACCGCGTTGCTCGCGCCGACGATGACGAAGTAGGTGAGGATGATGAAGCCGAAGACACCGAGCGGATAGCTGATCGTCTTGACGAACGGCACCAGCAAGTCGGCCTTCGGCGGCAGGTCGTTGGAGAAGCCGCTTTGCACCCAGCGAATGAAGAGCTCGAGCACGCGCAGGTTCGACGTTTCTGAGACGCTGAACGCGAGGTACAGCGCCGCGATCAATCCGATCAACGATTGCCAGAAATACTTCTCCCTTGAGCTCATACCTTCTGGATTCTTCTGCACGACCTTCCGGTAGTCGTCGACCCAGCCGATCAGCCCGAAGCCGATCGTCACGACCATCACGATCCAGACGAAGCGGTTGCTCCAGTCGAACCACAGCAGCGTCGAGATGCCGATGCCGATCAAAATCAGCACGCCACCCATCGTCGGCGTGCCGCTCTTCGCGATGTGCGCCTGCACGCCGTACTCGCGGATCGGCTGACCGATCTTCATTTCCGCCAGGCGGTTGATGACCCACGGCCCGAACGCGAGGCCGATCAGCAGCGCGGTCAGCGCTGCCATCACGGCACGGAAGGTGATGTACTGGAAGACGCGAAAGAAGCCGAATTCCGGCGACTGGGTCTGCAGCCACTGGGCAAGGCTAAACAGCATGGGGCGAGCCCTCGGGATTCGTCGTCATCAACGCGGCCACCACCTGTTCCATCTTCATGAAGCGCGAGCCCTTGACGAGCACCGCGGCGCTTGCCGGCGCCTGCGGCAGCGCATTGATCAACTCGCCGACACTCGCGAAATGCCGCGCGGCACCGAACGCGGTACTCGCATGCAGGCTCAACTCGCCGGCCGTCCACAGCGCATCGATGCCGCGCTCGCGCGCGTAGGCGCCGACCTCGCGGTGAAACGCCGGGCCTTCGTTGCCGACTTCGCCCATGTCGCCGAGAACCAGCCAGCGCGGCGCGGGCAACGCGGCCAGCACGGCGATCGCGGCACGCACCGAATCCGGATTCGCGTTGTAGCTGTCGTCCACGAGCGTCACCGCCTTGCCGTCACGCGAAAAGGACTTCACTTGCGAGCGGCCCTTGACCGGCGCAAATGTCTCGAGGCCGCGTGCAATCGCGTCGAGCGGGCAACCGGCCGCGAGCGCGCAGGCCGCCGCAGCAAGCGCGTTCTTCACGTTGTGAACGCCGGCAACCTGCAGGCTGAACGCGGCGGCGCCGGCGGGCGATTGCATCGCGACCGACCACTGGTCGCCGGCCCACACGGCTTGCGCGGTGACGTCGGCGGCGCCTTGCAGCGCGAAGGTCAGCATCGGTCGCGTGCCGGCCATCGCATGCCACAGCGGCGCAAAAGCGTCGTCGGCCGGGAACACCGCGACGCCGCTCGCACCGAGCGCTTCGATGACCGCGCCGTTCTCATGCGCGACGGCTTCGACGCTCGCCATGAACTCCTGGTGCTCGCGCTGCGCGTTGTTGACGAGTGCCACCGTCGGCTCGACGATTGCCGCGAGCTGCGCGATTTCGCCGACATGGTTCATGCCGAGCTCGACGACGCCGGCGCGATGAAACGCGTGCTCGTCCTGACGCAATCTCAGCAGCGTGAGCGGCACGCCGATGTCGTTGTTGAAGTTGCCCTGCGTCGCGAACGCCGAGTCGGCGAGCCACGCCTGCAGCACCGACGCGATCATCTGCGTCACCGTGGTTTTGCCATTGCTACCGGTGACGGCGATCAATGGCAGATGGAAGCGCCGGCGCCAGGCGGCTGCGAGATCGCCGAGCGCACGGCGCGTGTCGGCGACTTGCAGCCCCGGCAATGACGCCTCGACGAGACCGCGCTCGGCGATCGCCGCGACCGCGCCGGCGGACTTCGCTTGCGGCAGAAAGTCGTGCGCGTCGAAGCGCTCGCCCTTCAGCGCGACGAACAGATCGCCCGGCTGCAGGCTGCGCGTGTCGCTGTGCACGCGCGCGATGGGCACGCCGGCGTCGCCGATCAACTGCGACGCGG
>VBCQ01000053.1 GCA_005882155.1 Betaproteobacteria bacterium | reverse complement strand
GTGGTCGAACCCGCTGGTGGGCAGCATCTCGACGCTCGCGATGATTCTGCTGTTCTGGCCGCTGCTGGCCAAGGCGCTCGCGAAGATCAAGCCGAAGTCGCGCAAGGCGAGCGAATTCACCGCCGAGCAGCCGGTGGATTGACGAGGAGTCGACGACATGCCAGTGATCGCGATGACGAGTGAAATGGGCTCCCTCGGCAAGGATGTCGCGCTGCAGCTCGCGCAAACGCTGGGCCTCGCGGTCATGCGCCACGAGGTCATCGAGCGCGTGGCAGACAGCATGAACCTGCCGAAGAGCCTGATCAGCCGCCTGCGCGAAGGCAAGGCCCGACGAGCTGTTCGCGCTCGCCGACCGCGGCAATGTCGTGCTGCGCGGCTGGGGCGCGACCTGCCTGCTGCGTCCGGTGCCGCATGTCGTCTGCGTGCGCGTCACGCGCTCGCTCGCCAAGCGTGTCGAGTGGCTGATGAGTCATCTGGAGACCGACGACGCCCAATTCGCAGAGGCCGAGATCCGGCGCAGCGACCGCGCGCACGCAGCGCGAATGAACGAGCTGTTCGACGTCACTTGGGGCGACCCGGTGCTCTACGACATCGTTCTCAACACGGACCGGGTGTCGATCGACAGCTGCGTCGAGCAGATCCGCGAGCTGTGCGGACGGTCCGAGTTCGCCGAGACGCCCGAGTCGCATGCGCTGCTCGACAACATGGCGCTCGAAACGCGGGTGCGGGTCGCGTTGAAGGAGAACGCCGAGACGCGCGACATCGACGTCACGATCCACGCCAAGCAGGGCCGGGTCGAGCTGCTCGGCATCGTGTTGAGCGCCGAGGAGCGTGCGCGCGCCGAAAGCGTTGTGGCAGCGGTGCCCGGCGTCGCCAGCGTCGACAACCAGCTTCGCCTGATGACGATCTCGAGGCGCTTCACGTACTCGAAGACCTGAGCAAGACATCCCGTTCGCACTGAGCTTGTCGAAGTGCCCGCGTGAAGTCCACCAGGCTTCCTTCGACAAGCTCAGGACGATCGGGAATACAGGCTCAGCCCGAACGGGGTCCAGGTGTGTGTCCGCAGCGCAAAACCCCTGGACGATCAAATCTTCCCGCGATGCCTCAGCCGGCTCAGCGTCTCGGCCGACAGATTCAGATACGACGCGAGTTCCTTCTGCGGAATCCGGTCGACGAGATTCGGGTGCTTGCGCATGAAGCGGTGCACGCGACCCGGCGCGTCGAGCAGGTGCAGCGTGATCGTGTGCGCCATGATCTCGCTCATGCCGCGCATCACGGCATATTCGAAGGTCTCCTTCGTCTGCGGACGCCGGTTGATGAAGTCGACCCACTCGGTGAGGGGCATTCGCGCCACGCGCGCCTTCGTCACGCAGACGATGCCGTACGGCGTCGGCGTGCCGAGCCGCCACGCCGCATAGCTCGTCTCCATCTCGCCCTCGTCGGCGAAGCGCAGGATCATCTCCTTGCCTTCGGCATTGGCGACGACGCGCTTCAGGATGCCGTCGAGAATGAAGTACTGCTCCATCTCGCGAACGCCCTGGTGCAGCAGGAAATCGCCCTTGTGGCCGTCGACGATGTCGAGGTGCGATTCGAGCTCGGCGCGATCGTCTTCGCGCAGCGATTGCAAGACGACGTTTTGCTGAAGCTGCAGCCGGATGACGTTGCGTTCCGCGTGGTTCGACAGACGGGTCATGGGGTTCCGCGGGCTTGGATCGGCGCCGGTTTTCCGGAATCTTGACCACGGTCAACGGCGGAAGACACGTGCGCCAATCATAGTCTGCATGAGTCCCGCGATTCTCGAAGGAAACCCATGTCCTCAGCCACCGAAGCCAAGCCCGCGTCGACGACCGCCGACGACACCTTGAAGCGCAAAAGCCGCGACGCCAACGTCATCTCCGGCGGCCATCTGGTCGCACGCGCGCTGAAGAACGAAGGCGTGGACACGATCTTCACGCTGTGCGGCGGGCACATCATCGACATCTACGACGGCTGCGTCGACGAAGGCATCCGCATCATCGACGTGCACCACGAGCAGGTCGCCGCGCATGCGGCCGACGGCTATGCACGCCAAACCGGCAAGCTCGGCTGCGTGGTCACGACGGCGGGGCCCGGCTGCACCAACGCGGTCACTGGTGTCGCGACGGCGTTCCGCTCCGAAAGCCCGATCCTGCATATCGGCGGCCAAGGCGGCATGACGCAGCACATGATGGGCTCGCTGCAAGACCTGCCTCATGTCGACATGATGCGGCCGATCACCAAGTTTGCCGCCAGCGTGCGCTCGACCGAACGCGTCGCCGACATGATCTCGATGGCCGCGCGCGAGTGCTTCAATGGTGCGCCGGGCCCGTCGTACCTCGAGATTCCACGCGACATCCTCGACCGCGAGATCGAGCTCGCCAAAGCAGTGATCCCTGCGCCGGGCAAATACCGTGTGTCGACGAAGTCGCTCGGCGACCCGGTCGATATCGAGAAGCTCGCGAACCTGCTGGTCGATGCCGAGCGCCCGGCGATCCTCTTCGGCCAGCAAGTCTGGACCGCGCGCGGCCATGAAGAAGCAGCGGCGATCTTGCGCGGCCTCGACATCCCCGGCTATTTCAACGGCGCGAGCCGCGGCCTGTTGCCGCCCGACGACCCGCACCACTTCGACCGCACCCGTTCGCAGGCCTTCGCGAAGGCCGACGTGATCGTCATCGTCGGCACGCCGTTCGACTTCCGCATGGGCTACGGCAAGCGCATCAGCCGCGACCTGAAGCTGGTGCAGATCGACATGAGCTACTCGACGGTCGGCAAGAACCGCGACATCGACCTCGGCCTGGTCGGCGACCCGGGCGCGATCCTCGGAGCGGTCCTGCAAGCCGCGACGGGCCGGATCAAGAACGACAAGCGCCAGATGCGGCGCGCCTGGATGCAGGAGCTCTCGGCTGCCGAAGAGGTGGCGACCGCCAAGCTGATGCCGCTGTTCAAGTCCGACAACGCGCTGATCCACCCCTACCGCGTCGCCTACGAGATCAATGAATTCCTGCGCGACGACACGGTGTACATCGGCGACGGCGGTGACGTCGTGACGATCTCGGCGCAGGCGGTGAGGCCGCGCCGTCCGGGGCAGTGGATGGACCCCGGTGCGCTCGGCTCGCTCGGGGTGGGCACAGGCTTTGCGATCGCCGCGGGGCTTGCCAACCCCGACAAGGAAGTGCTGTGCTACTACGGCGACGGCGCGTTCGGCATGACGGCGTTCGACATCGAAACCGCGAATCGCTTCAAGGTGCCGTACATCGCAGTGATCGGCAACAACTCGGCGATGAACCAGATCCGCTACGGGCAGCTCGCGAAGTACGGCGAGGAGCGCGGCAACGTCGGCAATCTGTTGGGTGATGTTCCGTATGGCCGATTTGGCGAGATGCTCGGCGGCTACGGCGAAGAAGTGCGCGATCCGGCGCAGATCGCTCCGGCATTGCTGCGGGCGAGAGAGTCGGTGCAGAAGACCGGTCGTTCGGCGGTGATCAACATCTGGGTCGATCCGAAGGTGTATGCACCGGGGACGATGGCGCAGACGATGTACAAGTAAAGGAGAGTTCGAATGAGCAAGGCATTGGACGGGGTTCGAATCCTCTGCTGGCCTGGCTCGGCGCCGACGTGATCAAGGTCGAGCGCGCCGGCGAGGGCGACGCCACGCGAAGCCAACTGCGCGACATCCCCGATGTGGACAGCCTCTACTTCACGATGCTCAACCACAACAAGCGCTCGATCACGCTCGACACGAAGAACCCGAAGGGCAAGGAAGTGCTCGCCGCGCTGATCAAGAAATGCGACGTGCTGGTCGAGAATTTCGCGCCCGGCGCGCTCGATCGCATGGGCGTGACCTGGAAGTACATCCAGGAGCTCAATCCGCGCATGATCGTCGCGTCGGTCAAGGGTTTCGGCCCCGGCAAGTACGCCGACTGCAAGGTCTATGAGAACGTCGCGCAGTGCGCCGGCGGGTCGGCCTCGACGACCGGCTTCGACGACGGCCCGCCGATGGTCACCGGCGCGCAGATCGGCGACAGCGGCACCGGCGTGCACTTGGCGCTCGGCATCGTCGCGGCGCTGTACCAGCGCAACTCGACCGGCCGCGGCCAGAAGGTGCTCGCGCCGATGCAGGACGCCGTGCTCAACCTGTGCCGCGTCAAGCTGCGCGACCAGCAGCGGCTTGAACGCACGGGCGTACTCACCGAGTACCCGCAGTACCCGGACACGCATTTCGGCGATGCGGTGCCGCGCGCCGGCAACGCGTCGGGCGGTGGCCAGCCGGGCTGGATCTTGAAGTGCAAGGGCTGGGAGACCGACCCGAACGCCTACATCTACTTCATCACGCAGGCGGCGGTGTGGCCGGCAGTCTGCAAGGTGATCGGCGAAGAGAGCTGGATCACCGACGAGGCCTATGCGACGCCATCGGCGCGCCTCCTGCACCTGAAGCCGATCTTTGCGCGCATCGAGAAATGGACGATGACGAAGACCAAGTTCGAGGCGATGGAGATCTTGAACGAGTACGACATCCCGTGCGGTCCGATCTTGTCGATGAAGGAGATTGCCGCCGACGAGTCGCTGCGCGAGACGGGCACGATCGTCGAGGTCGATCACCCGAAGCGCGGCAAGTACTTGTCGGTCGGCAACCCGATCAAGATGTCGGACAGCGCGACCGAGGTGACGCGATCTCCGCTGCTCGGCGAGCACACCGAGCAAGTGCTCGCTGAGCTCGGCTATGGCAAGGACGCGATCGCTGCATTGCGCGCCGAACGCGTGATCTGACGCTCCAACCTCCAACCACTCGCGAGGGACAACATGAACAAGACCAAGGTCAGAGAAATTCTCGACGCCGTCAAGGCCAGCGGCCGCACCGCGCTGACGGCCCCCGAGGGCAAGCTCGTCTGCGACGCCTACGGCATCGCGGTGCCGAAGGAAGGCGTCGCGACCGATGCTGCCGCGGCAGCGAAGCTCGCTGCGGCGACGGGCTTCCCGGTCGTCATGAAGATCGTCTCGCCCGACATCCTGCACAAGACCGAAGCCGGCGGCGTGCTGGTCGGCCTGAAGAGCGCCGACGAGGTCGCGAAGGGCTACGACACGATCATCGCCAACGCGAAGAAGTACAAGGCCGACGCCAACATCCTCGGCGTGCAGGTCCAGCAGATGATCACGGGCGGCCTCGAGGTGATCGTCGGCGCGGTGACTGACGGGAGCTTCGGCAAGCTGGTCGCCTTCGGCCTCGGCGGCGTGCTCGTCGAAGTGCTGAAAGACATCACGTTCCGCCTCGCACCGGCGACGCATGCGGATGCGGTTTCGATGCTCGACGGCATCCAGGCCGCCGAGATGCTCAGAGGCGTTCGCGGCAGCGAGCCGGTCGACCGCGAGGCGCTTGCGAAGTTGATCGTCGGCGTCAGCGAGCTCGTCAGCGACTTCCCCGAGATTTCGGAGCTCGACCTGAACCCGGTGTTCGCGAGCAAGAGCGGTGTGATCGCTGCCGACGTTCGCGTCGTCGTCGACTTCAACCCGAAGCCGGCGCGCTATCGCCCGGCCGAAGCCGACATCCTCGTCTCGATGAACCGCATCATGTCGCCCAAGTCGGTGGCGGTGATCGGCGCGTCGTCGGAGACCGGCAAGATCGGCAACTCGGTGATGAAGAACCTCATCAACGGCGGCTACAAGGGGCAGATCTACCCGATCCACCCGAGCGCCGACGAGATCCTCGGCTACAAGGCGTTCAAGAGCGTGAAGGACGTGCCCGAGGAGATCGACACGGCGGTGTTCGCGATCCCTGCCAAGTTCGTCGCCGGTGCGCTCGTCGAGTGCGGCGAGAAGAAGGTCGCCGGCGCGGTGCTGATCCCGTCGGGTTTTGCCGAGACCGGCAACCACGAGATGCAGGAGCAGCTCGTCGAGATCGGCCGTCAAGGGCTCGGCGGCGCTGTCGTCGCAGTCGGGCGGCATCGGCATGGCGATCATCGGCTTCTCGCGCTCAGCCAAGATGGGCGTGTCGGCGATCGTCGGCTTGGGCAACAAGTGCGACATCGACGAGGACGACCTGTTGATCTTCTTCGAGCAGGACCCGAACACCAAGGTCATCGCGCAGCACTGCGAAGACTTGAAGGATGGGCGCGCGTTCGCCGAGGTCGCCAAGCGCGTCTCGAAGAAGAAACCGGTCATCGTGCTGAAGGCCGGCCGCACGTCGGCCGGCGCGAAGGCAGCGAGCTCGCACACCGGTGCGCTCGCCGGCAACGACAAGATCTACGACGACGTCTTCAGGCAGTCGGGCGTCATCCGCGCGAAGAGCCTGCGCGACCTGCTCGACTTCGCGCGCGGCGTGCCGATGCTGCCGACGCCCAAGGGCGAGAACGTCGTGATCATCACCGGCGCGGGAGGATCGGGCGTGTTGCTGTCCGACGCCTGCGTCGACAACAAGCTCACGCTGATGCCGATGCCCGAAGACCTCGACAAGTCGTTCCGCAAGTTCATCCCGCCGTTCGGCGCGGCCGGCAACCCGGTCGACATCACCGGCGGCGAGCCGCCGCAGACCTACAAGAACACGGTGCTGCTCGGGCTGTCGGACCCGCGAATCCATTCGCTGATCCTCGGCTACTGGCACACGATCATCACGCCGCCGATGGTGTTCGCCAAGCTCGTCGTCGATGCGCGCGACGAGATGCGCGCGAAGGGCATCGAGAAGCCGATCGTCGCGTCGCTGGCGGGCGATGTGCAGGTCGAGGAGGCGTCGGAGTATTTGTACCAGCATGGGATTCCGGCGTATGCGTATTCGACCGAGATCCCGGTGGCGGTGCTGGGGGCGAAGTACCAGTGGGCAAGGGGGGCGGGGTTGCTTTGATAGGCTCGCACACCCTCACCTGCTCCCTCTCCCGCTTGCGGGAGAGGGCAGGGGTGAGGGCCTGCGCACATCCACTCTCATGAACGCCGAAGCGTGAACCATCCGATCATCCCGATCGCCGCCCGCGAGCCGACACGCCAGCGCAAACGCGAGGCGCCGAAGGGCCGTCGCGTCGACCCCGCTGCGCTCGCTGAAGTGCAGGCCACGCTCGGCGGTTCATCACGCCAGCGCGACCTGCTGATCGAGCATCTGCACAAGCTGCAAGACCGCTTCGGCCACCTCTCGGCCGCGCACCTCGCCGCCCTCGCGCAAGAGATGCGACTGCCCCAAGCCGAGGTCTACGAAGTCGCAAGCTTCTATCACCACTTCGACATCGTGAAGGAAGGCGAGGCCGCGCCCGCTGCGCTGACGGTTCGCGTCTGCGACGGCCTGTCGTGCGAGCTCGCCGGTGCCGACGACTTGCTCGCCAAACTGCCGGCGCTGCTCGGCCGCGAAGTGCGCGTCATCGCCGCACCGTGCATCGGTCGTTGCGAACAAGCCCCCGCGGCAGTCGTCGGCCAGAACCCGATCCCCCGCGCGACCTGCGACGCGGTCGCCGCAGCGGTGCGCGACAAGGCGACGCGTCACCAACCGGAAGCGTTCATCGATCTCGACCAGTACCGCGCCGAAGGCGGCTACCAGTTGCTCAAGTCGTGCCTATCCGAAGCGCGCAGCATCGAGTCGGTCATCAAGACGCTCGAAGACTCGGGCCTGCGCGGGCTCGGCGGCGCGGGCTTTCCGGCCGGGCGCAAGTGGCGCATCGTTCGCGCCGAGCCGGCACCGCGCCTGATGGCGGTCAACATCGACGAAGGCGAGCCCGGCACCTTCAAGGACCGCGTGCTGCTCGAGCGCGACCCGCACCGTTTTCTCGAAGGCATGTTGATCGCGGCATGGGCCTGCGGAATCGACACCTGCTACGTCTACCTGCGCGACGAGTACCACGGCTGCCGCGCGCTGCTCGAAGCCGAGATCGACAAGCTGCGCGTCGACCCGCCCGTCATCGCGATGCCCGAGATCATCCTGCGCCGCGGCGCAGGTGCCTACATCTGCGGCGAAGAGTCGGCGATGATCGAATCGATCGAAGGCAAGCGCGGCATGCCACGGCTTCGCCCGCCGTATGTCGCGCAGGTCGGCTTGTTCGGCCGGCCCACTTTGGAGCACAACTTCGAGACGCTGTTCTGGGTCCGTGAGCTCGTCGAAA
>VBCQ01000052.1:3532-9781 GCA_005882155.1 Betaproteobacteria bacterium | reverse complement strand
CCGTGTTTGCGATCGACCGCAGCTCCGCCGTCCCACTCACCGACCAGATCGAGGCGCGGCTGCGCGGCTTGATCGCCGGCGCGCAGCTGGCGGCCGGCGTCAAGCTGCTGTCGATCCGCCAGCTCGCGGCGCAGCTCGGCGTCAGCCCCAACACCGTCATCACCGCGTACGACCGGCTGGTCGCCGCCGGCCTCATCGACTCGCGCGGCACCGCGGGCTTCTTCGTCTGCGAGCGCGACAACGCGGCGTCCGACGATGCGCTGCTCGAAGCCGGCGAAGAGCAGGAGCCGGTGTGGCTCGCGCAGCAGGCCCACGACCAGCGCGAGGGCATGCTGCTCGCGAGCAGCGGCGCATTGCCCACGTCGTGGCTCGCAGACGCGATCCCCGCTGCGCTGCTGCAGCGCGCGCTGGCGCGCGCCAGCGGCGGCATGGCGTCGCGCTGCCCGCCGCAAGGCCTCGCCGAGCTGCGCGAGCGCATCGCGATGCTGATGCGCAGCCAGGGCATCGCCGTCGACGCGAGCCGCATCCTCACGACCTACGGCGGAACGCATGCGATCGATTTGATCTGCCGCACGTTCGTGCAGCCGGGTGACACGGTGCTGGTCGAGAACCCGGGATACTTCCTGATGTTCGGCCGCTTGCGCCAGGCCGGCGTGCGCATCGTGCCGATCGCGCGCCGCCCGGACGGCGTCGATCTCGACGCGCTCGAAGCCGCCTGCGTCGAGCACCGGCCGCGGCTGCTGTTCATCCAAAGCGTGCTACACAACCCGACCGGCTGGGGCAGCAGCGCAGCCAATCTGCACCGCGTGCTGCTGCTCGCCGAGCGGCATGGATTCCTCGTCGCCGAAGACGATGTGCAAGGCCATTTCCACCCCGGACACGCGACGCGGCTCGCGCAGTTGTCGGGCCTGTCGCGCGTCATTTACTACTCGAGCTTTTGCAAGGCCTTGAGCCCCGCATTGCGGCTCGGCTACATCGCCGCCGAGCCGGCGCTGCTCAAGCCGCTGCTGCGCGAGAAGATCGTCTCGATCCTGACGACCGCCGCGCTGAATGAATTCGTGCTGCTCGAGGTGCTGTCGGCGGGGCGCTTTCGCAAGCATCTCGAGCGGCTGCAGCAAAAGCTCGGCGTCGCGCGCGGCGCCGCAGCGCGACAGCTGCGCGACGCCGGGATCGCGCTCGATCATCCCGGTGAAGGCGGATTGTTTCTGTGGGGCAGCGTGCCGGGCAATGTCGACATCGACCTGCTGGTGAAAGACGCTTACCGCAACAGCATCCTGCTGTCGCGCGGCGCGACCTTCATGGCCGACGGCCGAGCCGACCCGCACATTCGATTCAATGTCGTGATCAGCCAGAACGTGAGGCTCGGCGAGTACTTGTCGCAGCGGCTCGCGGCGCTGGCAAGCGCACGCACGGCACTGGCGAAGGCGGCGGCGCAATCCCGTTCGCCCTGAGCCTGTCGAAGGGTCAGCCCGAACCGGATGTGGGGACGCCCAGATACGCCTCGCGGATCACGCTCGATTGCGCCAGCTGCTTGGCCGGACCGCCGGCGACGAACCCGCCGCGCTCCATCACATGGCCTTGGTCGGCGACAGCGAGCGCCTTGCGCACGTTCTGCTCGGCCATCAAGACGGTCGTACCGGCGTCGGCGATGCGGCGTGCGATCGCGAGCATCTCGTCGACCATGCGCGGCGCGAGGCCGAGCGACGGCTCGTCGAGCAGCAACAGGCGCGGTGCACTCATCATCGCGCGTGCGATTGCGACCATCTGCTGCTCGCCACCGCTCATCGTGCCGGCGAGCTGGCGCTCGCGCTCGCAGACGAAGAAGCCCGCGGTGCCGCGCGAGTCGATGAGGCCGGCGGCGACCAGCCGGTCGTACGCGGTGATGACGGTGTTGGGGCTGACGCCGAGCTGCGCCGCGAGCTGGCGGATCGACAGCAGCTTGACGCCGGCCGCCAGCTGCGCGCCGGCGATCAAGCCGCGCAGCCGCGCCTCGATCTGGTCGGTGAGTGGGACGGCGGAGCTGCGGTCGATCGCAAACACGGTGCTATGCGGCTTGCGTCAACGCGGCGAAGCGCGCGAGGTCGACGTTGCCGCCCGAGATCACGATGCCCACTCGCTTGCCGCGCACATCGAGCTTCGCGTTCAACACCGCTGCCGCGCCGAGGCAGCCGGTCGGCTCGGCGATGATCTTCATGCGCGTCGCGAAGAATCGCATCGCGTCGATGAGCTCGGCGTCGCTCGCGGTGACGATCCCATCGATGAGCTGCTGCAGCACCGGGAAGGTGTGCTGTCCGAGCGAGCGGCTTTGCGCCGCATCGGCGATCGTCTGCGGCGTGGCGATGCGAACGATCTCCCCTTGCGCGAGGCTGCGCTGCGAACAGTTGCCGGCCTTCGGCGACCAGCGTCACGCCGGCTTGAACGATCTTGTCGGTCTGAGTTGGCAGTGCTTCGCCATCGAGCATGACGACGCCGCTGCGCGCGATCAGTCCGGCGAGCGCCATCAGCAGCGTCGTCTTGCCGGCACCGTTCGCACCAAGGATCACCGTCAGTCCGGGTCGCACGTCGAGGTCCAGCTCGCGCAGCACGCGAAAGCCGCCATAGCCTGCACTCAAGCCGCGGATCGTCAGTTGCGCTGCCGAGCGGTTCTGCATCACGGCGGCGGCTGCGCCATCTCGTCGCCGAGGTAGGCCTCGATGACTTGCGCGTCGCGCACGACCTCGGCCGGAGTCGCGTCGGCGATCTTGCGCCCCTGGTGCAGCACGATCACGCGCTCGACATGGCGCAGCAGCGTCGTCACCGCGTGCTCGATCCAGACGACCGCTAACCCGAGCTCGTCGCGCATGCGGCGCACCAGCCGCGCCATCGCTTCGATCTCCGCTTCGCTGAGCCCGGCGGCGACCTCGTCGAGCAGCAACAGACGCGGCCGGGTCGCGAGCGCCATGCCGATCTCGAGCAGGCGCTGCTGCGACGGCGTGATCGCCGCGGCCGGCAATGCCGATTGCGCGGCGAGACCGATCAGCGCGAGGATCGTGTCGGGCGTGCGCAATGCCGCTGTTGCTGCGGCGCCAGGCCGCCGGCCCGCGAACTGCATGCCGAACTCGACGTTGGTCAGCACCGTCATGTCGGCGAACACGCGCGGCGTCTGGAATGTTCGCGCAATGCCGTGCGCGGCGTAGCGGTGCGGGCCCTGGCCACGCATGTCGCGGCCATCGGCGAGCAGTTGTCCCGAGGTCGGCGGCGTGACGCCGGAGATCGCGTTGAACAGGGTCGTCTTGCCGGCACCGTTCGGTCCGATGATGCCGACCAGCTCGCCGGCGGCGAAGCTCGCGTCGACCGCATCGACGGCGGTCAGTCCGCCGAAGCGAACGCTGAGCGCGCGCGCTTCGAGCAGCGCTGTCTCAGCCAAGGCGCCGCTCCCACGCGCCGCGAAGGGCGCGCCACGCATCGCGCGCCATCGCCCAGCGCAGCGACGCAAGCCCGCCCGGCAGATACAGCACCGAGAGGATCAGCAACAAGCCAAGCGACATCATGTACAGCTGCGGCACCTGCAGACGAAGTGTCTCGGCGAGCAGGCTGAAGACGATCGCCGCGACGAGCGGACCCCACAGCGTCAGCGCGCCGCCGATCAATGCGATCAACACCGTCTGAAAACCAATGAACGGGTTGAACACGGTGGGCGGATCGATGTAGGTCCAGCGCACCGACATCGCCGCGCCGACCGCGCCGGCGAACGCTGCCGTCAGCGCGAAGCCGGCGATCTTGACGCGCCGGGTGTCGACACCGAGCGTTTGCGCGCGCTGCTCGTCGGCGCCGATGCCGGCGAGCGCAAGGCCGAAGCGGGTTCGTCGCAGCGCGATCGACGTGGCCATCGCCAGCAGCGCCAGCGCGAGCAGCGTGAAGTAGATCGTGTCGCGCTCGGGCAGCACCGTCAGCACGCGGCCGACCGTGCCGGTGACGCTCTTCTCGAAATACGTGACGGCGTGGCGGATCAGCTCGGTCATGCCGAAGGTCAGCACCGCGAAGTAGGTGCCGCGCAAGTGCAGCACCGCCGCGCCCATCAACGCGGCGACCGCGGTGGCCAGCACCGCGCCGATTGCGATCGCACTCAGCCAGCCGAGCTCGTGCTGCAGCGCCAGCGCGCCGCTGTAAGCGCCGATGCCGAAGAATGCCGAGGTCGCGAGCGACAGGTAGCGCGTGCGGCCGCAGAACAGCGCCCAGCTCGATGCGAGCGCGATGTACATCAGACAGGTCAGTGCCAGCGAGACGGCGAACTCGCTGCCGAGCGCGGGTACGGCGAGTGCCGCCACCGCAAGTCCGATGAGGATCAGCACGTCACGAACGAGATGTCGATCGCTCATTTAGCGAACAGCCCGTTCGGCCGCGCCAGCAGCACCGCGATGAAAACCGCGTACGACAGCAGCGCCTTCAGCGACGGGTTCGTGAAATGCATGCCGAGCGCCTCGACGACACCGAGCAGAAGCCCGCCGGCAAGTGCGCCGCTCATGCTGCCGAAGCCACCGAGCGTGATGACGATCAGCGCGGTCACGGTGTAGGGCTCGCCCATCGCCGGGCTGATCGTGTAGGCCATCGACAGCAGGCAGCCGGCGACGCCCGACAGCCCGAGGCCGACGCCGAACATCAGCGGGTGCAAGCGCTTGGTATCGATGCCGACCAGCTGCGCACCGACCGGCGATTGCATCAGCGCGCGCACGCCCTTGCCGAGCAGCGTCGTACGCAGCAGCACGATCAGCGCGGCGGAGAACAGCAGCGCGAGCGCGAACACCAGCAGCTTGTTGGCGGCGAACTGCGCGCCGCCGAGCTTCAGCGGCTCGGCCATGAAGTCGTAGCCGCGCAGCTCGCCGCCCCAGAGAAACGAGATGAAGTTCTGCACCAGGAACAGCAGGCCGAACGACACCATCAAGCCGCGCGCCTCGAAGACGTCGAGGTTCGGCGAGCTCGCGGCGAGCCGCCGAAAGCACAGCCAGTGCACCGCCAGGCCGAGCATCATCAACAGCGCGAACGACGCCGGCAGCATCCACAGCGGCGAGACGCCGAACGCGGTCTGCATCATCCACGTGAAGTAGGCGCCCAGCATCAGGAACTCGCCGTGGGCGATGTTCAGGATGCGCATCAGCCCGTACTGCAAATTCAGGCCGAGGGCGACCAGCGCGTAGATGCCACCGGTGATCAGCCCGGAGGCGAGCAGCTCGAGCCAGGCGCCGAGGGACACCTCCTCAAGACCTCTTCAAACCCATGCGGGCTTGTTCGCGATCAATGGCGCGGTGGCCACATTCTTCGGCCACACGACCTCGAACTCGCCTTTCTGCCACTGGGCCACGGTGCCGGGCGTCGAGATGTTCTCGCTACCGCTGAACTTGATCTTGCCGACGATCGTGCTGTGCTCGGTGTTGGCGACATAGTCGCGGATCGCCTTGCGGTCGAGGCCGTGCTTGGCGACCGCGGCGGTCAAGATCTCGAGCGCGGCCCAGCAGTGGCCGCTGGCCCAGCGATCGGGCTCCTTGCCGCCGAACTTCTTCGTGTGCGCGTCGAAGTAGGCCTTCGCGCCGGGGCTGGTCTTGGCGTTCCACGAACCCATGCCGAGCACGCCTTCGGCGCCAGCCGGCGTCATCACGTTCTTGTAGAGCTGGAACGCGGTGCCGACCGACGCGTAGAAGAATCGCGGGTTGAAGCCGACCTCCTTCGCCTGCTTGCTCGCGAGGATCGTGTCGGGCGGATAGGTGAAGCCGACGAAGGCGTCGGGGTTCTTGTCCTTGATCGAACGCAGCACCGGCGACAAGTCCTTGATGCCGCCGGGATAGCTCTTCTCTTCGACGAGGCTCAATCCGCTGCCCTGCAGCGCGACCTTCAGCGCCGAGTAGTTCTCGAGCCCGAACAGGTCGTCGACGTAGATCACCGCCAGTGTCTTCGCGCCGTTGGCCTTCAGCATGTCGACCAGCGCGCCGGTCATCGGCGCCGGTTGCTGCAGCATCAGGAAGAAGTACGGCAGCTTCATCTCGATGAGCTTCTTCGACAGCGCGGTCGGCGCGAGGAACGGGTAGCCGAAGCGGTTGGCGAGCGGCGCGACCGCGAAGTTGGCGTTGCTGCCCCAGGGCGCGAGCACGAGATCGACCTTGTCGCTGCCCATCAATTTCTCGTAGGTGCGAACGCAAGTCTCGACCTCGCTGCGGTCGTCAAAGCTGACGAGCTCGATCGGGCGCTTGCTGCCCTTCACGCTAAGGCCGCCGGCGG
>VBCQ01000052.1:0-3470 GCA_005882155.1 Betaproteobacteria bacterium | reverse complement strand
CAGCGCGATGCTGGCGGCGCCGGCGGCAATAACTTGCACCGCGCTGCGGCGGCTCATCGAACGGCGGATCGTGCTCATGACGACGTCTCCTTCTCGGCTGAGGTAGAAAGAAATCGTCGAGAGCATGCGCCGGATGCGCTTGGGCCGCCATGCCGCTCGGCTCGACGAATTGCGCAGAACCGCTTGGGACTTTCCCTAGGAGGCCGTCAGAGCGGCGCGCCGCCGGCAAACACCTTCAGCTCGCCGCTCGCGAACGCCGTCCACGGCTCGTCGGCGGTCAGCGGCTCGGTGACGACGACCGCGACGCGATCACGCGGCGTCGTGACTTGCGCGAAGGTTCGTCGAGCAATGCGCCCACAAGGCCTGGCCGTTGCTTAACATGAAGTTGAAGCTGCCGTGCGCCGCGACGCGCGGCACCAGCTCGGCGAGGGTCGTCGTCAGCTCGTGCAGGCTCGGCACGCTCGCGTGCGCCTTGTTCATCTCCTGCAGCAGCCAGCAGAACGCACGCTCGCTGTCGGTGTCGCCGACGGCGTGGAACGCGCCATGCAGGCGCGGCACGAAGCCGGTCAGGTCGCCGTTGTGCGCGAACACCCAGTAGCGTCCCCACAGCTCGCGAACAAAGGGGTGGCAGTTCTCCAGCGCGACGCGGCCCTGCGTCGCCTTGCGGATGTGGGCGATGACGTTGTCGCTCTTGATCGGGTAGCCGCGCACCATCGCCGCCACCGGCGAATCGCGCGCGCTTTGCGAGTCGACGAAACAGCGCACCCCGCGGTCCTCGAAGAACGCCACGCCGAACCCGTCCTTGTGCTCCTCGGCGCGGGTCGCAAACCCGGTGAAACTGAACACGATGTCAGTCGGCGTGCGGGCTACTCGGTGAACAGCCGCACGATCCCCTTCATCGTCACCAGATGACCCGGGTTGCTCGTCTCGTTGAGCACGCCGCTCATGCGCCGCAGCAGCCGTGCGCTCTTCTTCGCCCGCCAAATCAGCAGGTCGGCAAGCCACGGATGGCGGTTGACCTTGTTGGCGCGGGCGTACAGATCGAAGCGCGGCTTCAGCGCGCGCAGTGCCGACTCGTAGTTCGCGCGCACCTGGCTCTCGTCGAGCATTTGCGCGCGACCGGCGAGCATCGCCTCGGCCGCGAGGATGCCGGTCTCGAGCGCCTTGCCGATGCCTTCGCCGCTGAACGAATAGGTGCTGCCGGCCGCTTCGCCGGTGACGACGAGGCCGGGCCGCGAATAGCGCGCGCCTTCGAGCGTGCAACGAAGCGGAGCGCCTTTCAGCGGGCTCAGCCACTCGCCGCCGGCCACGAGCTCGTGCGCCGGCGCATAGACGCGGGTGAAATCGTCGAAGACATGGCGCAGGTTGATTTCGCGCTTGGCGAGCTTGCCGTTGCGCTGCGCGTCATGGCTGTCGGCGATGCCCACGCCGACATTGAACACGCCGTCGCGGCACGGGAAGATCCAGCCGTAGCCCGGGCTCAGCGCGCGGTGCCAGACGATCTCGAGCTTGTCGATGCGGCCGACCATCGCGTCGTTCTTCACATAGCCGCGCAGTGCCACGCCGCTCGGCGTTTGCCGCTGCGACATGCCCGCCGCGAGCAGCGCCTGCGGCACCGCGCCGGTGGCGAGCAGCACCCACGGCGCACGCAGATCGTGCGTCTTCTCGCCGGACTTCAGCTGCGCGCCGACGACGCGGCCCTTGTCTTCGATGGGCGCGCTGAAGCGCACCGGCGCGAACATCCGCGCACCGGCTGCCACCGCGGCGCGGCAGAGGATCAGGTCGAGTGTCTTGCGCGGCAGCACCGACAGGGTGCCGGGCACGTCGATGCGCCCGCCGCGCGGGCCGATGCAGCCGACATGGCTCGCCGCCTGCGCTTGCGCGAGCACGGCATCGAGCACGCCCAATTTGCGCAGCGCGTTGTGCGCGTCGGGGATCAATCCATCGCCGCAAATCTTGTCGCGCGGAAAGCTGTGCTGATCGACGAGCACCACGTCGAGACCGGCGCGCGCGAGCGTGATCGCCGCCGCACTGCCGGCCGGGCCGGCGCCGACGATCAGCACGTCGCAGCGCGACGGCAGCGCGTTCGGGTCGGTGTTCAGGCTGTCGGGAGTGTCTAGCGTGGCGATCGAGTTCATGGAGAGCTGCAGCGGATCAATTGCGTCAAGGATAACGTCAGCGATTTTCGCGCCTGCGGCTCAGGACAGCGGCGAAGGCGGAGGAAGCTTCATCCGCCAGGCGGCGACAACCGCGAACGCGGTGATCAGCGCCAGCAACGCGAAGGTCTCGTGAAAGGCCTGGACCGGCGCGCTCGCATGCACGCGCAGCCGCCATTCGAGGACGATGCCCACGAGGTTCACGCCGACCGCGCCGCCGAGCTGGCGCAGAAAGTTGACGGTACTCGAGCCTTGCGAGATCAGCGGCTGCGGCAACGCGCGCATCGCGCCGAGGTTGAGCGACGGCAACACGAAGCCGAGCCCGACGCGACCGACCACCGCCCACAGCGTGATCAGCCACAGCGAGGTCGCGAGACCCACAGTGACCATCAGCGCGAACGACAGCGCGAGCAGCAGCACGCCGATGACGACGAGCTGGCTGACCGGCAGACGATCGGCGAGCCGACCGGCGACCGGAATCGTCAGCGCGAGCACGAGGCCGGCCGGCAGCAGCACCGCGCCGGCCTGCGACGGCGGCAGCTTCAGCGCGAGCTGCATGAACACCGGCACGAGATAAGTCGAGCCGAACAGCGCCATGCCGTAGATGAAGGCGACGCAGCCGCCCATCGCGAACGTGCGATCGTCGAACAGGCGCAGCTGCAGAAGCGGGTGGCGCTCGCGCGCGAGCAGCCGGCGCTGGTGGACGACGAAGCCGACGACGGCGACCACCGCGAGCGAGATCAAACCGAGCGCGCGGCCGGACGATGCGTCGTGCAGTTGCACGAGGCCGTTGAGCCCCGAGACGACCGCGACCGACAGCAACGCGAGACCGGCGACGTCGAGCGGCCGCCGATGCGTGTTCACGTCAACACCACCGGGCGCGCTGTGCGGCAGATAGCGGCGCGCGAGCTCGAGCGCGACGACGCAGAACGGCGCGACGACGAAGAAGATCGAGCGCCAGCCGAACGCCTCGACGAGCACGCCGCCGATGCTCGGCCCCACCGCCGGCGCCAGCACCACGCCGAAGCCGAACACGCACATCGCCTTGCCTTGCTCGTGTTTCTGAAACGCGTGCAGCACGATGATGGCGGGAATCGGTTGCAGCACGCCGGCGCACAGCCCTTCGACGACGCGCATCGCGAGCACCCATTCGAAAGTCTGGCTGCAGCCGCCGGCGATGCTGCCGACCAGCAGCAGCACGACGGCGCCGCGGTAGGTGCGGCGGTAGCCGAAGCGCTCGAGCAGCCACGAGGTCGTCAGCATCGACACCGTCATCGCCGCCATGAACCCGGCCGACAGCCACTGCGCGCGCTC
>VBCQ01000308.1 GCA_005882155.1 Betaproteobacteria bacterium | reverse complement strand
GCCTGGTCTGGAAATGCGTCGCCGACGCGGCGCTCGCCGAGGAGGTCGACAAGCTCGCGCAGAAGCTCTCGACGATGCCCGCGAAAGCGCTTGCTGCAACGCGCGAGGTGTTCGATGCAGCGCAGCACCTGACGCTCGAGCAAGCGCTCGACGCGGAAGCGCAAGTGCAGGGGCAGTTGGGCCGCGCGCACGACTACCTCGAAGGCGTCGCGGCGTTCTCGGCCAAGCGCGCTGCTGTGTTCACCGATCGCTGAGGCAGCCATCCAATGACCGAACGCATACCGCAACAAACAGCAGATCTCGTTCGCGAGCGCATGTTCGCCAACGACCGCGCGTCGAAGGCGCTCGGGATGCGTGTCGTCGAGATGTCTCCCGGTCAGGCGACGCTGACGATGACGGTGCGCGAGGACATGCTCAACGGTCACGACATCTGCCACGGCGGATTCACCGCGGCGCTCGCCGACTCGGCATTCGCGTTCGCCTGCAACTCGTACAACGAATTGACGCTGGCGTCGGGCTTTGCAATCGACCTCGTCGCGCCGGCGCGTCTGGGCGATGTGCTGACCGCCGTCTGCCGCGAAGTCGTGAAGAGCGGCCGCAGCGGCGTCTATGACACGGTCGTCGACAACCAGCACGGGCAGCGCATCGCAGTCTTTCGCGGACGTTCGCACACGCTCAAAGGAAAGCCCGCGGTCGCGGCTTGAGGCCGCGCCGCCTGGAGACTTCACATGGCCATAACTCGACCCCAACCCGGTGACCTCGAGCCGATCGAGACCGCGAGCCGCGACGAGATCGCCGGCCTGCAATTGCAGCGCCTAAAGGCCACTCTGAAGCGCGCTTACGACAACGTGCCGCACTACCGCAATGCGTTCGACAGGCAAGGCGTTCATCCGGAAGATCTGAAGCAGCTGAGCGACATCGCGAAGTTCCCGTTCACCGGCAAGAAGGACCTGCGCGACAACTATCCGTTCGGCATGTTCGCGGTGCCACGCGAGCAGGTCGTACGCATCCACGCGTCGTCGGGAACGACCGGCAAGCCCACCGTCGTTGGCTACACGAAGAAGGACATCGATACCTGGTCTCTTCACCGGCGGGCTCGGCGCGCACTACGGCGCCGAGCGCGCGGGCTGCACGGTGATCCCGATGTCGGGCGGGCAGACCGAGCGCCAGGTTCAGCTGATCTGCGACTTCCGCCCCGACATCATCATGGTGACGCCGAGCTACATGCAGGTGATCATCGAGGAGTTCGTCCGCCAGGGGCTCGACCCGCGCGAGAGCTCGCTGCGCATCGGCATCTTCGGGGCCGAGCCGTGGACCGAAGCGATGCGGCGCGAGATCGAAAGCAAGGCGGGCATCGATGCAGTCGACATCTATGGCTTGTCCGAAGTGATGGGGCCGGGTGTCGCCAACGAATGCATCGAGACCAAGGACGGCCCTGTCATTTGGGAAGACCATTTCTATCCCGAGATCGTCGACCCCGAGACCGGCGCGGTGCTGCCCGACGGCAGCGAAGGCGAGCTCGTCTTCACGTCGCTGACCAAGGAAGCGCTGCCAATCATTCGCTATCGAACGCGCGACTTGACGCGGCTCTTGCCGCCGACCGCGCGCTCGTTTCGCCGCATGGGCAAGATCGTCGGGCGCTCCGACGACATGCTGATCATTCGCGGCGTCAACATGTTCCCGACCCAGATCGAAGAGATCGTGTTGCAGCACGCGAAGCTGTCGGGGCAGTACCAGATCGTCGTCACCCGCGAGGGCCCGCTCGATGCGGTCGAGGTGCGCTGCGAGTTGCAGCCGCATGCCGCCGCGGCGACCGACGAGGCCGAGCGCGGCGAGATCGCGCGCTGGGTCAGCCAGCGCATCAAGACGCTGGTCGGCGTCTCGACGAACGTTGTCGTCCTCGTCCCCGACTCGATCGAGCGCACGCTGGTCGGCAAGGCACGTCGTGTCGTCGACCAACGACCGAAGTGAAAGGCAAGCCGATGTACACGCAAGCGATGGACACGAAGGACGGCGACGACGTCAAGGCCGTGCGATCGGCCGAAGAGATGCAGTTGCAGCAGCGATTCGATGCGCGCATCGACGCCGGCGACTTCATCGAGGCCAAGGACTGGATGCCCGAGAACTACCGCAAGACGCTGCTGCGGCAGATCAGCCAGCACGCGCATTCGGAGATCGTCGGCATGCTGCCCGAAGGCAACTGGATCAGCCGCGCGCCGACGCTCAAGCGCAAGACCATCCTGCTCGCCAAGGTGCAGGACGAGGCCGGTCACGGCCTGTACCTCTACGCCGCCGCTGAGACGCTCGGCACCTCGCGCGACCAGATGATCGACGCATTGCACAGTGGCCGCGCGAAATACAGCTCGATCTTCAACTACCCGACGCTGACCTGGGCCGATATGGGGACGATCGGCTGGCTCGTGGACGGCGCGGCGATCATGAACCAGGTGCCGATTTGCCGTTGCTCGTTCGCGCCGTATGCACGCGCGATGATTCGCATCTGCCGTGAGGAAAGCTTCCATCAGCGCCAGGGCTTCGAGGCCTTGCTGACGATGATGCGAAACGGCACCGATGCGCAAAAAGCGATGGTGCAAGACGCGGTGAACCGCTGGTGGTGGCCGTGCCTGATGATGTTCGGGCCGCCCGACGACCAGTCGCCGAACTCGGCGCAATCGATGCGCTGGGGCATCAAGCGGGTCTCGAACGACGAGCTGCGGCAGAAGTTCATCGACGCCGCCGTCGAGCAGGCGAAGGTCCTCGGCGTCACGCTGCCCGACCCCGAGCTGCGCTGGAACGAAGAGCGCGAGCACTGGGATCACGGGCCCATCGATTGGGACGAATTCAAGCGCGTCATCGCGGGCGATGGTCCATGCAATCGCGAGCGCTTGAGCGCGCGCGTCAAGGCGTGGGAAGACGGTGCGTGGGTGCGCGAAGCGGCGCTCGCGCACGCCGGCAAGCAAGCGACAGCGAAGGAGGCGGCATGAACCAGGAATGGCCCCTTTGGGAAGTTTTCGTGCGCAGCAAATCCGGCCTCGACCACAAGCACTGCGGCAGCTTGCATGCGTCCGACGCGAAGATGGCGATCCAAATGGCGCGCGACGTCTACACCCGGCGCCAGGAGGGCACGAGCATCTGGGTGGTGCTGTCGGAGCAGATCGTCGCCAGCGACCCCGGCGACAAGGCGATGTACTTCGACCCGATGGAAGACAAGGTCTACCGCCATCCGACCTTCTACCGGCTGCCGAGCTCGGTGGACCACATGTGAGGCATGCGATGCAAGGCTCGATCGACCTCGACCACCGTTCCGCCGTGCAGTACCTGCTGCGCATTGGCGACACCTGCTTGATCCTCGGCCAGCGCCTGAGTGAATGGTGTGGTCACGCGCCGGTGCTCGAAGAAGACATCGCGATGGCGAACATGGCGCTCGACCTCATCGGCCAGGCGCGCGCGGTGCTGACGCATGCCGGCGCCATCGAAGGCCGCGGCCGCGACGAAGATCAGCTCGCCTTCCTGCGTGACGAGCGCGACTACCGCAACCTCACGCTGGTCGAGTTGCCGCGCGGCGATTTCGCCTTCACGGTGATGCGCAATGCGATGGTCGCGACGTTGATGAAGCTGCTGTGGGAGCGGCTCGTCGATTCGAGCGACGAAGAGCTCGCCGGCATTGCAGGCAAGGCCGTCAAGGAAGCGCGCTACCACCAGCAGCACGCGGCTGACTGGGTTGTTCGCCTCGGTGACGGCACGGCTGAATCGCGCCGGCGGACCGAGGCTGCGCTGCGCGAGCTGTGGCTCTACATGCCCGAGCTGTTCGAGTCCGACGCTGTCGACGACGCGTGCCAAGCGATAGCACTCGGCCCACGCTGGATTGATCTGCGCGAGCCGTGGCTGGCCGAGATGCGCTCGATCCTCGACGAAGCGACGCTCGCGATGCCGGCCGAATCGGCGTTTCGCAGCAGCGGCAAGCGCGGGCTGCACAGCGAGCACATGGGCTACATCCTCGCCGACATGCAATTCCTGCAGCGCGCGTTTCCAGGGGGCGTGTGGTGATGCGCTGCCAGCAGGCGTGGGACGTGCTCGACACGGTGCTCGACCCCGAGGTGCCGGCGCTGTCGGTGCGCGAGCTCGGCCTCGTTCGCGATGTCGTCGAACGCGGCGACACACTCGACATCGTGCTGACGCCGACCTACTCCGGCTGTCCGGCCACCGAAGTGATCGAGCGCAGCGTCATCGATGCGATCGACGCGGCCGGCATCGGCCCCGCGCGTGTGACGCTGCAGCGCGCGCCGGCGTGGACGACCGACTGGATCAGCGAGACCGGCAAGCGCAAGCTGCTCGAGTATGGGATCGCGCCGCCGGGCCCGGTGGCTGCCGAGCACGCAGTGACTATCCGCATCGTCGGCCGCAGAGCCGACGCGGCGATTGCTTGTCCGCGTTGCGGCAGCCATCACACCGAACGGCTGTCGGCGTTCGGGTCGACGGCATGCAAATCGCTGCACCGCTGTCTCGACTGCCGCGAGCCGTTCGAGCATTTCAAGGCGATTTGAAGCGATGAGCGTCATTTTCCATCCGCTGCGCGTGCGCGCGATCGAGGCCGATACCGACGAGGCGGTGGTCGTTTCGTTCGACGTGCCCGAGCCTTTGCGCGACGTGTTCGGCTTCACTCAAGGCCAGTACCTCACGCTGCGCACGAACATCGACGGGCAGGACCTGCGCCGCTCGTATTCGATCTGCGCCGGCGTCGACGATGGCGAATTGCGCGTCGGCGTGCGCAAGGTCCGAGGCGGCGTGTTCTCCAACTGGATCAACGCGCATCTGAAACCCGGCGACGAGATCAGCGTGATGGCGCCGCAAGGCCGCTTCTTCGTGCCGATCGATGCCGCGGCGCATCGACATCACGTCGGCATCGCCGGCGGCAGCGGCATCACGCCGATCCTGTCGATCATGAAGACGGTGCTGGCACGCGAGCCCCACAGCCGCTTCACGCTGATCTACGGCAACCGGTCGCTGAAGTCGACGATGTTCAAGGAAGAGATCGAAGACCTGAAGAATCGCTATCTGACGCGGCTCGCGCTGCACCACGTGTTCTCCGACGAGCACACCGACGCGCCGCTGAACATGGGCTTGATGAATCGCGACAAGATCGGCGAGTTCCTGCGCAGCGTCGTGCCGGCCGACGACATCGCCCATGCGTACATCTGCGGCCCGTACCAGATGAACGACGAGGCCGAAGCGGCGTTGCTCGCGGCGGGCGTGCCCGACGAGCGCATCCACATCGAGCGCTTCGGCGTCGCGCAGACCGACGGTGCTCAGGTCGGCGCCGTCATCCACGAGGCCT
>VBCQ01000051.1:2412-7347 GCA_005882155.1 Betaproteobacteria bacterium | reverse complement strand
GGCCTCGACGAATTCCCTGCCCACGGCCATTGTCGGCAGTGCGTGCGCCGTGGCCAGGCCCATGATCCACAGCCGGTTCGAGTTGAAGAGCGCGTCCAAAGGAACCAGCAGTGCCTGCGCACGTTGGCGCTCGAGCTCCGCAAACGCTTTTTCCAGGCCCGCAGCATCGCTCACCACGACGACCAGCGGTTGAATGCCGAGGCTGTGTGCGACCTTGTCGTCGCTGTGGTTCGACACGAGCACTGCCGGATTGGCCGCGTTCACGAGCTCGCCAATGTGGGTCGCGGTCGGCAGCATCTCCTTGAGAATCGACAAGCGCCTGCCATGCACTTGGGGCTCGATGAGCGTGTTGCCGGTGACGTTCCCACCGGGGCGCGCCAGGCTGGCGACGACGCCGGCCCGAACCGGGTCGTCGATGACCGCCATCACGATCGGAATCGTCGAGCTCGCCGTCTTCGCGGCGAGCACGCTCGGCGTGCCGAAGGTGACGACCACGTCGACCTTCAGTCGAACCAGCTCGGCCATCAACGAAGGCAACAGCTCCGGCGCGTCACCGGCGACGCGCGCGATCAGGGGCAGCGGCCATTGCCTCGGATCCGCGATGATGCCGGGCTCCAACACGCCGACGCGACGCACTGCCGCGGCTGGCTGAGCGCGAGTTCGCAGCGGCCCGCCGAGCAGCCCGACACTCAGCGAACTGGTGAACAGTCGCCGCCTCATATGATGTGGAAGTGCTGCTTCATTCGATCACCTCGTCGGCGTGCAGCAGCACAGCTCAGACCGCACGGGTCATCTTCGACGCGATGATTCTGCGCCGCCGAGCGACGCGTCGCAAGGCTATGGCCGGCGATCGTCAGCCCGCCTGCACGCGCAGCTCGTCGCTGGATTCGAGTTCCCGCTGCCAGCGCTGCAACTGCCGCGCGGTGGCTTCGAAGCTGATGCCGTAGACGACCGGTCCGTAGCGATGCATTTGCAGTGCGAGACGCGCTGCTTCGACTGAGCCGGCATCGGCGCGGTGAGCGACGCCGGTGAACACGTCCGCCCACACGCTGCGCTCGGACGGCGTCGTAGCCGCGGCGGCGTCGGTCACCGGCGCGACCGTGATGGCGGCCGGTTCGGCCAGCGCCACGTTGGCCGACATCAGCACGAACGCGCTGCACGCCATGGCCATCACGATCAGCACGCGCGCCGTCCAGCGAAACCCTGACGGGCCGCGAGCTTGCTTCGTCGACTGAGACTTCATATCGATGCTCCTTGCCTCAACGAGCGATCGAAGAGGTGAATGCCATCACGACGGGTTCGCGGGCGTCGTCGCAACGCTTGGCGCCGCCGCGACGGTTGCCGGATTCGCGTCGCCGGCGTCGCGATGTCCTGTGACGGTGACCATCGGAAGCCTGACGATTTCGGTTGCGACTTCGGTCTTGGCCGCCGCGTGGCTTGCGCGGACCGCCTTGGTGTCGATGTTGTGCGACACCATGACGAGGACGCCGGCGACGATGAGCGTGAACAGTGCAGTACTGAGAACGTTGTCGGTCATGATTCACTCCGTGGAGCTGAGGGTGGGGCGACGTGAACTTTGGGCTTGTTGGCCTGAAAGGTCCTTGGCGAGTTATGAAACGATATGAATCGTGGCTGAACGCCCTCGCGCAGGGCCTGCTCGTGGGGCTCGTGGGTGTCTTGGCGATCGCCATCGCGCCGTTTGCCGAGTTCGAGGAGAGCCTGGGCCTGCACTGGATGTTCAACCTGCGCGGCCCGATCCGCGCGCCGGCCGAGGTCGTCATCGTCGCAATCGACGAGCAATCGGCCGATGAGCTGGGCCTGCCGCCCAAGCCGCGCGCATGGCCGCGCAATCTGCATGCCGAGCTCATCCCTTATCTGAAAAAAGCCGGCGCGCGTGTCATCAGTTTCGACCTCACGTTCGAGACGCCGAGCCCGCAACCCGCGCACGACGAGGCATTCGCCCAGGCCATCGCGGCCGCGGGAAATGTGCTGCTGACCGAATCGATCCACCGCGAGACCGTGGTGCTGCGCGGGCCTGACGGAAGACCCAACGGCAGCGCCGTCATCGAGCGGCGCACACCGCCGATCGGTGCTCTGGCACAGGCAGCACGCGGCGTCGCACCGTTTCTGCTGCCGAAGGACTCGCGCGTCAGTGCCTATTGGACGTTCTCCGGGGGCGCCGACGACACGCCGACACTGCCGGTGCTCGCCTTCAACACCTACGCGTCGGATCGCCAGATCCGGCCGCTGGCGAGTCCGCATTCTTCCAACGCGACCAGCTACCTGAAGTTCTATGGGCCGCCGCGCAGCATCACGACGCTGCCCTATTCGCGGGTGCTCGCGGCCGCGCGCTCGCTCGACGGTGCAGAGGCTTTCGACTTCAGGGACAAGGCCGTCTTCATCGGCTATTCGGCGGCAACGCAGACGGGACAAGATCGGCTGCGCGACGACTACCGCACGGTGTACTCGGGGCCCGACGGGCTCGACATCAGCGGCGTGGAAATCGCCGCGACGGCGTTCGCCAACCTGGTCGAGGACCAGCCGCTGCGCCGCCTGAGCCCGGCTTGGCAGCTCGTCATCGTCGCGCTCTGGGGCCTGGGTGTCGGACTCGTGTGCCGCTCGCTGCGGCCCCTTCGCGCGGTGGCGGTCGTCGCTGTCATGGCGCTGGTCTATCTGGCGGTGGTCTACAGCCAATTCGTCGGCTCCGCTTGGTGGCTGCCGTCGATCATTCCGATTTGCATTCAGGCGCCTCTGGCTGTGTTTTCCGGCGTGTGGCTCAGCTATCGCGACAGCAGCCGGGAGCGCGCGAACATCAAGCGCGCCTTCGGCTACTTCCTGCCCGGCAAGGTGGTCGACCAGCTCGCGCGCAATGTCGGCCCGGTCACCCACAGCAACCGGGTCGTCTTCGGAGCCTGCTTGTCCACCGACCTCGAGAAGTACACGACGCTGGCGGAACAGATGGACCCGGCGCGGCTCGGGGAGCTGATGAACGAGTACTACGCCGAGCTGTTCGTCCCGGTGGAACGCTCGCGCGGGGTGGTCGTCGATGTCGTGGGCGATGCGATGGTCGCGATCTGGGCCAGAGCGTCGACTGATGCCGAGCCGAGAATGAACGCGTGCGAGGCGGCACTCGCCATCGTCGAGGGGCTGAACCGGTTCAACGCAGCGGCTCGCGGCAGGCCGGCGCTGGCGACCCGCTTCGGCCTGCACGCCGGCGACATGTTGATCGGCAGCATCGGCGCATCCGGTCACTTCGAATACCGCGCAGTCGGCGACATCGTCAACACGGCGTCGCGCATCCAATCCTTGAACAAGGTGCTGGGCACGCGCCTGCTGGCGTCGGACACCACCGTGGCCGGCCTTCAAGGCCTGGCGACAAGGCCGCTCGGCTCCTTCCTGATGGCGGGAAAGTCGAATCCGGTGGCGATCGTCGAGCTGCTCGGCAAGGCGGCGGACATGTCAGCCGCTCGAACCAAGCTCTTTGCCACCTTCGCCGACGCGATGAGCGCCTACGTCGAAGGGCGGTGGGATGCAGCGTGCGCGCTGTTTGCGGAAGCACTTCGCATGGAGCCTGCCGATGGTCCGTCGCGCTTCTATCGCGATCGATGCGAGCAACTCGTCTCGAGCCCGCCGCACCAGGAATGGATCCCGACCGTGCGCCTCGAGGAGAAGTGATCCTTCAATCTGATGAGGTGCGGGGCCGAATGAACTGGCGCCTGGGCAGTTGAGGGTGTAGTCTCAAAGTGGCCGCGCCAAGCTGCAGGCCAATCACGACGTCAGTCGTGACGAGCCGCAGCGAAGAAGAATGGGTAACGCGCGACCAGGGGGCCAAGCATGGCATGTGTCCTCAGGAGGCGATGGAACGCGCTCGTTGCGCACGCGCATGTCGGGCGAATGGCCGCGGCAGGAGCTGCACTGTGGCTGGTGTTCACTGTGCCAGCACATGCCCAGGAACCCTGCGCTCCCGCCCTCGCCCGGGTCGTTTCGGTGCAAGGCACCATCGAGTTGCGCCGCAGCGGAGCAGCGTGGACCGCCGTGCAGTTGAATGCAGCGCTTTGTAGCGGCGACACGCTGCGCGTGCATCCGCGCAGCCGCGCGGCCTTGCTGCTCAGCAACGAAACCACGCTCCGGCTCGATCAGGGCACGACGCTCACGCTGGCGCCACCCGACCCCGGCAAGGCCACCACGCTGGAGCAGACGAGCGGCGGCATGAACGTCATCACCCGCACGCCGAGGGCGTTCAACGTCAAGACGCCGTTCATCAATGCGAATGTCGAGGGGACGGAGTTCTCGGTGCGCGTGACCGACACCACCGCGACGGTGGCGGTCTACGAAGGCGTCGTCCTGGCCGTCAATGCATCAGGCAGTGAAACGCTGAGGAGTGGCGAAGAGGCCACTGCCACGCAGGGGGGTGGGGCACCCCGCAAGGAGATCGTGATCCGACCCGCCGACACGGTGGCATGGACCCTGTACTTTCCCGCAGTATTCGACCATCGATTGACGGGCCCTGGTTCTTCGGCCGACGCCACTCGCGAGCGTTCCATCGCGCTGTACCGCGCAGGCCAGGTCACCGACGCGTTGGCGGCGCTCGACAAGGTACCGGAGGGTCCGGCCCGAGCCGCATTCCTGACCTATCGCGCCGGCTTGCTGCTGCTGGTGGGCCGCCTCGACGAGGCCAAGCCCGACATCGAAGAGGCCTTGCGTGCCGACCCGCGCAACAGCGACGCGCATGCCTTGCTCGCCGTGGTGGCGGTGGTGGAGAACGACAAGGACAAGGCACGCGAACTGGCACGCCGCGCGGTCGAACTCGACCCGGCGTCGCCGGGCGCGCGCATCGCGCTGTCGTATGCGCAGCAGGCGCGCTTCGACATCGAGCAGGCCCTGGCGAGCGTGGTCGAGGCGGTGCGGCTCGCCCCGTCGAGCGCCCTCGCGCAG
>VBCQ01000051.1:0-2294 GCA_005882155.1 Betaproteobacteria bacterium | reverse complement strand
GCGATCCAGCTCGACCAGGCCGACCCGCTGCCGCGGCTGGGGCTCGGGTTGGCGAAGATTCGCGAGGGCGATCTGGCGGGCGGACGAACGGAGATCGAGATTGCGGCGATTCTCGATCCACGCAACTCGCTGGTTCGCAGCTACCTCGGCTAGGCGTATTACGAAGAGAAGCGCGACCAGCGCGCCGCCACGCAGTTCGGCTTGGCCACACAGCTCGACCCGCGCGACCCGACGCCGTACTTCTACGACGCGGTGCGCAAGCAGGCGACCAACCAGCCGGTCGAGGCCTTGCGCGATGTGAACCGCTCGATCGCGCTGAACAACAACCGCGCGGTCTATCGCTCGCAGCTGCTGATGGACGACGACCAGGCAGCGCGCACGACGAGTGTTGCTGCGCTCTACGCCGAACTGGGCTTCGAGCGGCTCGCCATCGTGGAGAGCGTCAAGGCCCTGGCCGACAACCTGGGCAACGACGCGGCGCACCGCCAGCTGGCGAGCGCCTATGCCAACCAGCCGCGCCACGACATTGCGCGCGTCAGCGAAGCGCTGCAGGCGCAGATCCGCCAGCCGATCACGCTGTCTCCGATCGATCCGCAGATCAGCACCGACAACCTCGGCATCCTGCGCGGCAGCGGTCCGTCGCGACTCGGTGCGAACGAATTCAACCTGCTGTTCGCGCGCGATCAGCTGCGGCTCCAGGCCGATGGCATCGCGGGCAGTCGGGGAACCTGGGGCGATCAGGTGGTGGTCAGCGGCGTGGCCGGCAGATTCGCGTACTCGGCAAGCCAGCTGCACTATGAGACCGACGGCTTCAAGGACAACGACAGTGCACGCAAGAATGCGGTGGACCTGTTCGTGCAGGGGCAGGTGTCGCCCCATTTGTCGTTGCAGGCGGAGGTGAAGAGGTCAGACTTTCGATTGGGGCAGACGTACTTTCCGTTCGATCCGTTGGCAGCCTGGGCGCAGACGGTGTCGGAGCGCAGTGATACAGCACGGCTCAGCGGGCATCTCGAGCACGGAGTGTCGTCTGACTGGGTTTTCTCCCTGGGTACTCAAAATCGTGCGCGGCAGGCTGACAACTTTCCGGATGGCTCGGAGATCACGGAGACGCACACCAAGGTGCACTCATTCGGACTGCAGTACCTGCATCGATCGGGACCGCTTCAGCTGGTGCTGGGCCTGGAGACCCTGCGCCAACGTGATCGTCTGCCGATCGAGGCCGGTGAGGTGCTCGACAACAGCGACACCTTGTACGCTTACGGTCAGTGGCGCGTGGTCCCGTCGCGCCTGAGTCTGCAGGCGGGGCTCGCAGCCGAGCACTTCGAGCTGCGCAATTCCTTTTTCCCCGATCCGGTCCAGCGCAGGCGGCTGAGCCCAAAGCTCGGCATCGTCTGGACGCCGCAGCCGGAGACGACGCTGCGCGCCGCGGCGTTTTCCGCCGTGAAGCGGCCATTCATTTCGAGCCAGACGCTCGAGCCGACACAAGTTCGGCGTGGGACTCGACCAGCGTTTCTCGAGCGATCTGTTCGCCGGAATCGAGCTCACTGGGCGACGTCTCGATGTGCCCGACCTGCAACGCGGGGACATCGGCTGGAAAGAGAGCACCGCGCATGCGTATCTGTACGCCGCGATGCCGGCCGGCAGGATCTCTGTGATGCCGGGCTGGGCGCTGGCCAGCTCGCTCGAATACGAGCTAGAGAGCATCGAGCGGCCACAGGTTCTGAGCGGCCCGGAAGGGATCATCGACGTCAAGACGCATCACTTGCCGATCGGGCTGCGCTTGTTCCGCGGGAGCTGGGCTTGGAAAGTGTCGACAACCTACGTCAAACAGACGGGCCACTTTTCGGCGAGCGTCGGTGCCGATACGTTCACCAAGTCCACCAGTGGATGGATCACCGACGTGTCCGCGGAGTACCAACTGCCTCGCCGCACCGGGACCGTGTCCGCGGGAGTACGGAATCTGTCAGACGAGCGCCTCGATCTGTTTCAGAGTGATCCATTTGCACCGCGCGACGCTTTGGGTCGTTTCTTCTATGTCAGGTGTCGCGTGATCTTCTAGCGCAGTTCACTTCGATGGAGGGTTCTATGTCCAACATCTTCCAGTTTGCCGCCAAGAGGTTGGTGCCGGTGGCAGCAACGCTTCTCATCTGCGGATGCGCTGCGCCACACAAGATCGACAACGGTTGGCCGAACAATGTCAGCGCGACCTACCAGGCCACCGTAAAGACGGTGCTGCCACCTCAAGCGCCGCCGGACCCCAATGACCTCGCCCGACTCAACGCGTACTACCAGGC
>VBCQ01000050.1:8665-13278 GCA_005882155.1 Betaproteobacteria bacterium | reverse complement strand
CGGCTGATCGCCGAGACGCTGCTCGACGATCTGCAGCTCTATCGATTCAAGCCCGGCGATTTGAAGACTGCCGAGGGCTACGGTTTCAAGCCGGGTGCGGTGACGGTGACGTCACGCGGGGTCGAGATCACGTTGGCGCCGATCGGGCATTGAGGAGCACCGATACCCCGCTCGCCCTGAGCTTGTCCTTCGACAGGCTCAGGACGATCGGAAATACAAGCTCAGCCCGAACGGGGTGTGTCGGGAGTCAGTGCGCTTCAGCCAATCCAAGCGACACGCGGTAGCGCCCCTGAACATACGCAATCGCGAGGCTGCTCGCGCGCGGGTCGATGCTGCGGTAGGCGACGAGCAGACCTGACAAGGTCGGCGTCTGCGGGCTGACGATGTCGCGCAGCGCATCGCTGTCGCAACTCACTTGCGCATCGGCGGTGGCCTGCAGCGAACATGCTGCGTCGCTCGCGTCGACAGGGGCCTGCAAGGCATTCACTTGTCGCTCCAGGGCCGAGACGATCTGCGCGCGGCCGGCGTCGCGGGCGGCTTGCATTTGGGCCAGCGGATTGGGGCCTGGATAGATCGGTGGGGGCGATACCGATGATCGGGAGGTCGACATGCCGGCGAGTCCGATGCGGGGCATGCCGAAGACGGAGCCGTCGATGGGTGGGGCGACTTTGGCGGCCACCGGCACGGGCACTTCGACAGGCTTAGTGCGAACGGATGGGGGTGCCACGTTCTGCGCGACATTGCGAGTTGGCTGAGCTTGTCGCACAACGACCGGCTGCGCGGTTGCAGCAGGCGCCACCCGCATCAACAACCTCACGCTCATCCGCGTCGCAGCGTGCGGCGCATCCGGCGCCGCATTTCGATGCGAGTTCAGCAGCAACAGCGCAACGCCGTGCAGCGCGATCGATACGGCGACGCCGCATGCGAAGCGAACGCGCGGCCGAGGCATCGCTGCCCCGGCCGCGCGGTCGGCCGTGTCGTCACGGCGCCATGAGCCGGCGTTGCGGCGCATGGGCGGTTCCCCTCTTCCTCTCGGTCCTCAATACTTCACGTCGCCCTGGATCACGCGCGGCGGATCGGTCACGATCGGCATGACGCCGATGTAGATGCTCGACGCGGCGTCCGCCGGGTTGGCGAGGCCGGCCGCGGTCGGCAGCGTGACGGCGGCACCGAGCGTAACGCCGGCGGCGCTGCACACGCTCACGTCCTTGCGCGCGAAGCGGATCTCGCGATCGAGCCACTTCGCGAGCAGCGGCGTTGCGCCGTGGTTCACGCGGCCGAGCAGCTCGTCGAACGGGATCACGAAGGCCGGCACGTAACGCGAGTTGGCGGTGTCGCAGCTCACATGCAGGTTGGTGACGCTCGACACGCACTCACCGGGAATGCCCCACAGGTCGCCGAAGCCGCCGTACTGCAGCACGATCGACTTGCCGGCGTAGGCACCGTAGTGCGCGCTGTTCGGCACGTCGTAGCTCACCTGCAAAGGCGCATCGAACGCGACGATGTCTCCGTTGCCGTCTTTCACCGCAGCGAACTGGTTCCACTGGTTCGGGCCGGTTTCCCACTGGTAGTAAGTCGCGAGCTCATCGACCTTGCTGTCGCAGAACTTCGTCGCGTCGTTCGCGCATTGCGCGTCGGCCAGCGCCGTGAACAGCCGGCCGGTGCGAACGCCCCACTGATACTGCGGGCGAGCCTGCAGCGCGTCGCGGTTGGTGAAGACCACCGAGGCGGTGGCGGCGTCCTTCAACAGCGCGTTGCCGGTCGTGTAGCTGACCACGCCGCTGGCGTCGGTCGGACCCCAGTTGTTGAACGTCGATGCGACGAACGGCGACATGTCGGTCGAGTTCTGTGCGAAGAAGCTCGCCAGCGTCGCCGCTGTCGGGCACTCGCGCAGGCAGAACAGCGTCGTCGGCATATCCGCCGGATACACCAGCGCCTGCTCGCGATAGATCACGTTGACGCTCGCCGAGTCGACGGCGCCGGTCACGCCGGCAAGCGGAATGAAGAGCTCGCCGCCGAGCGACTGCGACCAGCCGCGAACGCCACCCTGCGGCGCGAAGTAGCTCGCTGCCACCGATTTCTCGCTGTCCAGGTCCTTGGTCTGGCAACCCGAGTTGCCGCACTCCATCGTGCCGGTCACCTTGAACACGCCGGCGGCGTCGTCCCAGTACATCTCGTACTGGCGATTGGCGACGGCGCCGCTGAAGAACCCGGTGACGTCGAAGACGAAAGTGTTGAACTTGATCTTGTCGGCCGATGCGAGCGTGCGCGACTTCTTCGTGTACTTCGTCAAGCGCCCATCGGCTTTGACCAGCGTGTAAGGCGTCTTGGTCGGCGGGCCGTCGGAGCCGTACTGCACGCGTTGCACCGTCGTGCCGTCGCTGACCTGGCTGGCGGCATCCGGCGGCAGCCACAGGCCGTAGTAGCCGACCTGGCCGTGGTAGGTGTTGCCGTCGGGCGCGGTGAACTCGATCTGGAAGCCCGAGCTCAGGTTGACGCGCTCGCCGCTGGCGGCGTCGTACAGGCCATAGCGCCACACCGACATGCCGGCATCGGCGTCGTCGGCCAAGCGGCTGAAGCACTCGTCCGACACGCCGTCGGAACGGCGGAAGTAGGTGCCGTTGTAGGCGAAGCTGTAGGCGATCTGCTGGCCCATTTGGGTCATCTGCAGCGCGCCGGCGCCGTTGTCGGTGCCCGAGGTCGTCAGGCGCAGCGCGATCACGTTGGTCCCGCCGCCACCGCCACCACCGCTTTCGGTTTCGAAGTAGTCGATGCCCGAGGTGCTGCCTTGCAGGAAGCCGTTCATCATGCAGCCGGGCACTCCGTCGCCCTTGCCGCAATAGTCGAGGCGGAACACGCCGTAGGGGTTGCTCGTCGACGGCGCTTCGGTGGCCGAGATGTTGACGAAGATCGTCGCGTGCTTGTTCTCTTCCGAGAGATCGATCCAGGTCTTCACGCGCATCGGGTCGTCATTGCTCGTGCGAGTCGAATTGACGACCGCCGTCATGTACGACGCGGTGTTCGAACCGGCGTTGTCCGAGCCCGAGTTGCTGCTGCTCGAGCGTGCATTCGGGTCGCACTTGTTCTTGTCGACGAGGGCGATGTAGTTGCCCGTGTTGACGAGCGCGTCGGGGCGCATCGCACTCATGATGCAGGTGATCATGTTCACCTGGTTGATGCCTTGCGAGGTCGCGTCTTCGACGTGGCTGTTCTGCAAGTCGGTGCGGTAGGCCGAGTCGGCGCCGGGTGCGGCAAGCGCGAAGCCGGGGAGCGCGGCGGCGACCGCGATCGCCAGTGCAGTGGGTCGGATGGAAACGGTGGTCATCGAAATCTCCTTGCGGCTCACTGCGCGTTCTTCGCGGTCACGACCGACACGCTGCTCGGCGTGCTGACGCCTTGCACGGTCCCGCCGAAGAGCCGCCGCCACAGGCGGTCAGTGCGAGAGTGAGAACGGCAGCCGTAATCGCGCCGCAGCGCTTCAGTGGATCCATGAGGACCTCCGTTGATGCATCGACAAGGTGAGGATGGGGTGGGGTTGACATGCGCGGCGGCTCGGCTCGGAATGGCCGGCTCGACGCGGCTCTCGGTGCTTCGGCGGATCGATGCCCGTTCTTGAGCGACTTTTCGCGCTGCGGCGCGGCAACGTGATGGATTGCGCGGATCAGTCGCGAAGAAAAGCTGCCGTTATCATCCCGCGTCGTTTTCGCCACGGAGTCTTGTCTTGGACATTGCGCTGCTGCTCAAAGCCGCCGTCATGGGAACGGTCGAAGGCCTGACCGAATTCCTGCCGGTGTCCTCCACCGGGCACCTGATCCTCGCCGGCGCGCTGCTTCACTTCAACGACGCGCGCGGCAAGCTGTTCGAGATCGTGATCCAGTCGGCCGCGATCCTCGCCGTCGTGTGGGAGTTCCGCTCGCGCATAGTCTCTGCGTTCAAGGGCGCAACGACCGATCCGAAGGCGCAGCGCCTGCTGCGCAACGTCGCGATCGCGTTCGTGCCGCTCGCCGTGCTCGGGCTCTTGTTCGGCAAGGCGCTGAAGGCGAACTTGTTCAACGCGCCGACCGTGGCAACGACCTTCATCCTCGGCGGCTTCATCATCTTGTGGGCCGAGCGGCGCAAGCATCGAATTCGCGTCGAGTCGGTCGACGAGATGTCAGCGCTCGATGCACTGAAGGTCGGCATCGCGCAATGCTTCGCGCTGATCCCCGGCACCAGCCGATCCGGCGCAACGATCATCGGCGGCATGCTGTTCGGCCTGTCGCGCCAAGTCGCGACCGAGTTCACTTTCTTCCTCGCGATCCCGACGCTCGGCGCAGCGGCGATCTACTCGCTTTACAAGGAGCGCGCGCTGCTGTCGGCCGACGATCTCGGCATGTGGACGGTCGGCATGATCGCGTCGTTCGTCTCGGCTTTCCTGTGCGTGCGCTGGCTGCTGCGCTACATCTCGACCCACACCTTCGTGCCGTTCGCGTGGTACCGCATCGCGTTCGGCATCGTCGTGTTGCTCACCGCGTGGAGCGGGATCGTGGTCTGGGTCGACTGAGCGGGTTTGCCTTTCCAGCATGGAACCCCGCATGAACCTCGATGGCCAAAGCGCTGCCGTCCACGCGGAC
>VBCQ01000050.1:0-8635 GCA_005882155.1 Betaproteobacteria bacterium | reverse complement strand
ATCTCGACCCACACCTTCGTGCCGTTCGCGTGGTACCGCATCGCGTTCGGCATCGTCGTGTTGCTCACCGCGTGGAGCGGGATCGTGGTCTGGGTCGACTGAGCGGGTTTGCCTTTCCAGCATGGAACCCCGCATGAACCTCGATGGCCAAAGCGCTGCCGTCCACGCGGACAGCGTCGAGGCAGCCGCGTATTCCGACCTGTTCGACGCCGCACCCGCGTCATTGAAAGCTCGCCTCGGCATCGATGTTCAGCAGCACGTCGGCGCGACGCCGCTGATCGCGCCGGGGCTGCCGACGCCGATGTTCAACCGCGCGATCGGACTGGGGCTCGCTGCTGCCGCGAGCGACGCCGACGTCGACGCGCTGGTGCAGGTCTATGCCAAAGCCGGCAGCGCAACCTGGTGGCTGCACTGGAACCCGTTCGCCGAGCCCACGACGATGCCCGAGCTGCTGCAACACCGTGGCTTCACGCTGGCATCGCGGCGCCGCTGGGCCAAGATGCTGCGCGGCACGCAGCCGCCGCCGACGATTCACACCGATCTAAATGTCGTGCCTGCGCGCGACGACGACGTCGCCCCGGTCACGAGCGCGATCGCGCAAGCGTTCGGCATGCCGCCGTTCATGGCGGACTGGCTTGCCGCGTTGCACGGTCGTCCGCGCTGGCGCGTCTATGCGGTGACCGACGAGCAACGCGTGGTCGGCGGCGGCTGTCTGTTCGTCGATGGCGACAATGCCTGGCTCGGCATGGGATCGGTCGTCGAATCGCATCGCCGGCGCGGCGCTCAGGGCGCGCTGATGGCGCTGCGCATCGCCGATGCGATCGCGGCAGGCTGCGAGCACATCGTCACCGAGACGGGAGAGGCCATCGCCGACGAGCCGAACCCGTCGCTCGCCAACATGAAGCGCTGCGGTTTCGCGACGGTTGCGTCGCGGTTCAACTTCGAAGCGCCGAAGCGCTGATCAGATTTTGCGAAACACCAGGTCCCACACGCTGTGGCCGAGCTTCAGGCCGCGGTTCTCGAACTTGGTCAGCGGCCGATAGTCGGGGCGCGGCGCGAAGCCGTCGGCGGTGTTGACGAGCTGCGGCTCGGCCGACAGCACGGCGAGCATCTGCTGCGCATACGGCTGCCAATCGGTCGCGCAGTGCAAGGTGCCGCCGCTCGCGATGCGCGTCGCCAGCAGGCGCACGAAGTCCGCCTGGATCAGGCGCCGCTTGTGGTGCCGCTTCTTGTGCCACGGGTCGGAAAAGAACAAAATTGCGCTCGCCGATTTGCCGAAGCAGCGCGCCGACTCCCGGCGTGTGCACCTCGACGCCGATGAAGTCGATATCGGGCAAGGCCTGCGCGATGGCCGCCGTTGCGTCGCCCATGCCGAAGCCGATTTCGAGGATGCGCGGCGCGTCGCGGCCGAACTGCGCCGACCATTCGACCACGGACTCGGCAAACGGCAGCACGAAGCGCGGACCCAGCTCGGCGAGCGCGCGCGTCTGACCCGGGCCCATGCGACCGGCGCGCACGACGTAGCTGCGGATGCGGTGTTTGGCGGACTCGGAGCTGTCGGACATGGGGGCCGCATTGTGCCGCAGCCCGCCCGCGCAGCGCTCTTTATAATCGCCGCCACACGCGGGTGTAGTTCAATGGTAGAACGGCAGCTTCCCAAGCTTCATACGAGGGTTCGATTCCCTTCACCCGCTCCACATTTCGAGGGCCGCCGATGCGGCCTTTTTTGCAGGCAAAAGCGACAGCATTCGTGAAGACCGAACTCGGCACCGGCCCGCTGCGCGTCCTGATGGTCGCGTGTGAAGGCGCGGTGTCGCCGCCGATCCTTGCGGCGTCGCCGTTCGGCCCCTTCGATCTGCGCCCGTGCAGCGGGCTCGACGCGGCGAGCGAGCGGCTCGCGGCCGATCGATTCGATGCGGTCGTCGTCGCCGCTCGCACCGTCGACGCGCGGCGGTTGCCCGTCTGGCCGGCGCTGTCGCAAGCGGTGGCCGAGCCGGCGCTGCTGGTGCTCACGACCGACGAGCCCGGTGCCGACCTCGTGATGCTGCTGGCTCGGCGCGGTGTGCAGGACGTGTTGCCGATCTCGACCGACCCCGTCGAGGCACTGCCGCGTGCGCTGCGCCTCGCGGTCGAGCGCAAGGTGCAGGACAGGCTTGCGCGCAAAGCCTACGCGACCGACCTGCTGACCGGCCTGCCGAACCAGGGGCAGCTGATCGAGCACGTGAACCAGCTGATCGCGCTGCGCCAGCGCGAGCCCGCGCCGATGGCCGTTCTCGCGCTGCGCGTCGAAGGCCTCGCGACGACCGAGGCGCGGCTCGGCCGCGAGTCGGCCAACGTGCTGCGTCGCAAGATCGGCGTGCGCTTGCGCGTCGGCGTGCGATCGAGCGATGTCGTCGCATCGATCGGCGTCGACATGTTCGCCGTGCTGTTGTCGAAGTTCCAGGATCCGCAAGACGCCGACCGCGTCGCCGCCAAGCTGGCTGCGTCGCTGCACCCGCCGTTCTCGGTGTCGGGCAGCGACATGGCGGTGGCGGTCGCGATCGGTATCGCGCACTATTCGTACGACGGCAAGGACGCGGCGACACTGCTGCGCCGCGCGGTGGGCCTGTGCGCGTCGAGCCAAGCCCAAGGCCGCGCGGGATTCGCGAGTCGCGAAGAGCGAGCGCCCGGTGCGCTGCCGTCGGCGGCCAACGACGACCAGGGCAGCGACGGCACGAAGTGAGTCGATTCCATGGTGCGATCCTTCGCGCCCGAGGCCCGATTGCTTGACGCCGCCGAACGGCACTTCGGCGGTCGAGATCAGGCCGGTGTTGATGCCGACCATGCCGTATTCGAGCGCTTCGCCGACGCGGAAGATGCGGCCGATGTCGCGGCTGTAGAAATAGCTCGCGAGGCCGAACTCGGTCGCGTTGGCCATCGCGATGGCTTCGTCTTCGGTCTTGAACTTGAACACCGGCGCGACCGGGCCGAAGGTTTCTTCGCGCGCGCACAGCATGTCGCTGGTCGCGTTGGCGAGCACCGTGGGCTCGAAGAAGCGCTCGCCGATCTTCTTGCCGCCGGTGACGATCGTCGCGCCTTTGGACGTCGCGTCGGCCACATGGCGCTCGACCTTGGCGAGGCCTTGCGCGTCGATCAGTGGGCCTTGCGTCACGCCGGCCTCGAAGCCGTTGCCGACCTTGATCGTCTTCGACTTCGCCGCGAGCTTCTCGACGAAGGTGTCGTAGACGCCTTCCTGCACGTAGAGGCGATTCGCGCAGACGCAGGTCTGGCCGGCGTTGCGGTACTTGCTGACCATCGCCCCCTCCACGGCGCTGTCGATGTCGGCGTCGTCGAAGACGATGAAGGGCGCGTTGCCGCCGAGCTCGAGCGAGAGCTTCTTCACGGTCGGCGCGCACTGGCGCATCAGGATGCGGCCGACCTCGGTCGAGCCGGTGAACGACAGATGGCGAACGATGTCGCTCTCGCACAGCGCCTTGCCGACCTCGACCGATTGCGCGGCGTCGGCGGTGACGATGTTGAGAACGCCCGCCGGCATGCCGGCGCGCTGCGCCAGCTCGGCGCAGGCCAGCGCCGACAGCGGCGTCTGCTCGGCCGGCTTGATGATGACCGGGCAGCCTGCAGCCAGCGCTGGCGCAACCTTGCGCGTGATCATCGCGATCGGAAAATTCCACGGCGTGATCGCTGCGCACACACCGGCCGGCTGCTTGATGACGAGAAAGCGCTTGTTGTTGTCGGTGCTCGGCACCGTCTCGCCATAGACGCGCCGCGCCTCTTCGGCAAACCACTCGATGAAGCTCGCGCCGTAGATCACTTCACCGCGCGCTTCCGCGAGCGGCTTGCCTTGCTCGGCGGTCATGATTCGCGCGAGGTCATCGGCGTGCTGATGCAGCAGGTTGAACCACTTCATCAGAATCGTGCTGCGCTCTTTCGCGGTCTTCTTCGACCACAGTGGGAAGGCTTGCTGCGCGGCGCGAATCGCAGCGTGGGTCTCGTTCGCGCCGGCGTTCGCCACGTCGGTGAGCTTGGCTCCGGTCGCGGGGTCGTCGACGGCGAAGCGCGAACTGCAGCGAGTCCATTCGCCGTTGATCAACGCATCGGTCTTCAGCAGGCCCGCGTCTTTCAACGCGGCCAGCGGCGAGGTCTTCATGTCCATCTGTTTCTCCAGTCGCGTCCGCCTCAGCGGCATTTCACACCGGGCAGCACGCAGAGCATTTCGTACAGCAAATTGGCGCCGAGCAGCGCGGTGTTGCCCGAAGGGTCATAGGGGGGAGCTACTTCGACCAGGTCGCCGCCGACGAGGTTCAATCCGCGGCAGCCGCGGATGATCTCGAGCGCTTGCGGGACCGTTAGGCCGCCGATTTCCGGCGTGCCGGTGCCGCCGGCGAACGACGGATCGATGGAGCGATACCAGACATCGTGTGCCGGCACGAGGTTGAAGCCTCGCGAGCGTGGCCACTCGAAATCGTCGGCCGCGTAGCCGGTGCCGCGCAGGCCGATCTGCCAGACGCGGTCGTTGACGAGCAGCCCTTCGTCGACGGCGCGGCGAAACGGCGTGCCGTGCGCCACCGGCTCGCCGAACATCTCGTCGTTGACGTCGGCATGCGCGTCGACGTGCACCAGCGCGACCGGGCCATGCTTTTTCGCGATCGAGCGCAGGATCGGCAGCGCGATCGTGTGGTCGCCGCCGAGCGTCAACGGCTTGCAGTTGTGGGCGAGCACGTCGTCGTAGAACGCGCTGATGAGCGGCAGCGACTTGGCGATCGAATAGGTGTTGATCGGCACGTCGCCCAGGTCCGCGACCTGTAGCGTGTCGAACGGCGCCGCGCCGGTGGCCATGTTGTACGGCCGCAGCAGCGCCGACTCGGCGCGGATCTGGCGCGGCCCGAAGCGCGCGCCGCTGCGGTTCGAGCAGCCGATGTCGAGCGGCACGCCGATGAACGCCGCGTCGAGCCCCTGCGCCGACGTCGCGGCGGGCAGCCGCATCATCGTCGCGAGGCCGGCGAAGCGCGGCATCGCGTTGCCGCTCAACGGTTGGTTGCGCTCGCTCGTCATCGTCTCATCGTCTCATCGCCGCCGCCCGCGCAGCCACTCGAGCACCAGCAGCAGGCTGGTGGTGAAGACGATCAGCAGCGTGGCCACGGCCGCGATCGTCGGGGTGATGTTCTCGCGGATGCCGGTGAACATCTGGCGCGGCAGCGTCACCTGCTCGGGCCCGGCGAGGAAGAGGGTGACGACGACCTCGTCGAAGGAGGTTGCGAACGCGAATAGCGCACCCGAAATGACGCCCGGTGCGATCACCGGCAAGGTGATGCGGAAGAAGGTCGTGAGCGGATTCGCTCCCAGGCTCAAACTCGCGCGAACGAGGTTGTTGTTGAAACCCTGCAGCGTCGCGAGCACTGTGGTCAGCACGAACGGCGCACCCAGCGCCGCGTGCACGATGATCAGCCCGATGTAGCTGTCGACCAGGCCGAACGGCACGAAGAATAAATAGGTGCTGACGCCGACGACGACGATCGGCACCACCATCGGCGCGATCAGCAGGCTCATCAACAGCCCCTTGAACGCGAAGTTCGTTCGCGCGAGGCCGACCGCGGCGAGCGTGCCGAGCACTGTCGCGATCACAGTGGCCGACGGCGCGACGATGAAGCTGTTCTTCGCGGCGCGCGACCACTCGGCCGAGGTGAACAGGTTCTCGTACCACTTCAGCGACCAGCCGGGGATCGGGTAGACGAGGAACGACGAGTCGCTGAACGACAGCGGCATGATGACGAGGATCGGCAGCAGCAGGAACACGAGCACGCCGACGCAGCCGACGCGCAGCGCCCACCAGCCGAGCTTGTCGAGCGGTGTCGCGTAGGCCGGAAATTGCGGCAGCAGCTTGTTCATCGTCAGCCCATGCTCAATTCTGATTTCACGACGCGACGGTAGACCGCGTACAGCACCAGCGTCGCGGCGAGCAGCAAGGCGCCGAGCGCGCAGGCCATGCCCCAGTTGACGTTCACGTTGGTGTATTGCGCGATGTAGTAGCTCAGCATCTGGTCGTCAGCGCCGCCGAGCAATGCCGGCGTCACGTAGTAGCCGATGCTCAGGATGAAGACGAGCAGTGCGCCGGCGCCGATTCCCGGATAGGTCTGCGGCACGTAGACGCGGAAGAACGCGGCGAGCGGCGGACTGCCGAGCGACACCGCCGCGCGCAGGTAGGTGCCCGGCACGCTCTTCATCACGCTGTACAGCGGCAGGATCATGAACGGCAGCAGGATGTGCACCATCGCGATGATCACGCCGGTGCGGTTGAAGAGCAGCGCGAGCGGCTGGTCGATCAACCCGAGGCCCATCAAGCTGCGGTTGACGAGGCCGGCCGATTGCAGCAGCACGATCCACGCCGCGACGCGAACGAGGATCGAAGTCCAGAACGGCACCAGCACGAGGATCATCAGCACGTTCGCCTTGCGCGGCGACAAGGTCGTCAGCCAGTACGCGAGCGGGTAGCCGAGCAGCAGGCACCACAGCGTAACGATGCCGCTGATCTCGAAGGTGCGAAGGAGGATGCGGCTGAACACGCGCTGATCGCTCGCCATGCGCTCGATGTCGCCGTGCGCATCGCGGCGCAGGTCGACCGATGCGAGCAGGTAATCGCCGGTCCAGCGCGATGCGTTCTTCGCGATCGCATGCCAGTACTTGGTGTCGCTCCAGCGATCGTCGAGCGCGATCAGCTTCGCCTTCACATCGGCCGGTGTCGGCGCGCCTTCGAGCGGCAGCGCCCGATAGGTGTTCATCACGAGTGAGCGAGCGCCGGCGACTTCCGAATTGAGCCGGCGTGCCAGCGCGCCGGCGTCGGCGCGATCGGGCAGCGCACCGAGGTCGGCGGTGACCGCAGCGAACGCGTCGGGCGGCGGCGTCGCCTGGCGGTCCCAGCGCTGCAGCGCGACGACGGTGCGCGGCAACGCGTTGGCGACCTCGGCGTTCTCCACCGCGCGCTTGAGCAGCGCGGCGATGGGAACGAGGAAGGTCAGCATCAGGAACAGCAGCAGCGGCAGCGTGAGCGAGAACGCCCGCAGCTTGCGCATGCGGTCGGCGCGCGCCAGGGAACGCTGCAGCGCGCGCGGGTCGGCGATGCCGGGGATTGGGAGGGTGGCGGTGTTCATCGCGGGGTCAAAGAGAACCCGTTCGGGCTGAGCCTGTATTTCCGATCGTCCTGAGCCTGTCGAAGGACAAGCTCAGTGCGAACGGGTAATTACTGCGCCGCCCACGATGCGAAGCGCTTCTCCAATTCCTCGCCCTGATCGGCCCAGAACTTCAGGTCGAATTGCAGCGCGGTCTTCGAGTTCGCCGGGGCGGTCGGCAGATTGGCGAGCACCTTCGCGTCGAGCTTGGCGAGCGCCTTGTTGTTGGTCGGACCGTAGGCGATGTTCCTCGCGTACTCGGCCTGCGCGTCGGGTGTGCTCGCGAACGCGATGAACTTCAGCGCTGCATCCTTGTTCGGCGTGCCTTTCGGGATGACCCAATAGTCGAGGTCGTAGATGCCGCCGGTCCAGGTGATCTTCAGGTTCTTGCCTTCGCGATTGGCGGCGTCGATGCGGCCGTTGTAGGCGGTGCTCATCACGACGTCGCCGGCGACGAGGATTTGCGGCGGCTGCGCGCCGGCTTCCCACCACTGGATGTTCGGCTTCAGCTCGGTGAGCTTCTTGAACGCGCGATCGGCGCCTTCCTTCGTCGCGAGCACCTTGTAGACATCGGCCGGCTTGACGCCGTCGGCCATCAGCGCGAACTCGATGTTGTAGCGCGCGCCCTTGCGCATGCCACGCTTGCCGGGGAATTTCTTCACGTCCCAGAAATCGGCCCAGGTCGTCGGCGCGGTCTTCAGCTTGTCGCCGTTGTAGGCCATCACCGTGGACCACACGAACACGCCGATGCCGCATTCGTTGACGGCGGCCGGGAGGAAGTCGGCCTTGCTGCCGACCTTGGCGTAGTCGAGCTTCTCGAACAGACCTTCGTCGCAGCCGCGCGCGACGTCGGGCGACTCGACTTCGACCACGTCCCAGCTCACCTTCTTCGACTCGACCATCGCCTTGATCTTGGCCTGCTCGCCGTTGTATTCGACCGGCACGACCTTCATGCCGGTCGTCTTCTCGAACGGCTCGTAATAGGCCTTCTTCTGCGCGTTGGCATTCGCGCCGCCGAAGTTCACGACGGTGATCTGTTGGGCCAGCGCCGGCAGCGCGAAGCCGGCGGCGATGACGAGGGCGAGCAAGCTCTTCTTCATGGGTCGTCTCCTGTGGTGGAGTGGATGGGAATGGATGAGGCTCAGCGGTAGATGCGCGTGAGCTCGGGCGGAAATTCGAGCCACACGCTGTCGCCGACCTGCGGCACGTCGCCGCCGGTCAGCGCCAGCTTGACGGTCGCGTCGTGCTGGCCTTCGCCGATGCTGCACAGCAGCCGCAGGTGATCGCCGAAGTAGATGACACCGACAACGCGCGACTGCAGCACGTTGCCGCGCTCGTCCGGCGCATGCCGGTGCAGCAGGATGCGCTCGGGCCGGATGCTCGCGACGACATGCGCGCCGACCTCGACGCCGTTGACGTTGACGCCGGTCAGCACTCGGCCGTCGGGCAGCACGATGCCGCAGCGCTCGTTG
>VBCQ01000307.1:4923-11195 GCA_005882155.1 Betaproteobacteria bacterium | reverse complement strand
GCGAGCACGCGGTCGCCATAGCGATCTTCGAACGGCTTCCAGTAAGCGCGCGAGGCGCTCTGCAACGCATCGAAGCTGCCGCTGGTGTTCGAGCCGGTGCCGTGGATCATCACCAGCAGCGGACCGGCCGCGGCTTCGGTCTTCAGCGCCGGATCGCCTGGAAGGAATCGCTCGGCAGTTTCGCCGCCGACCCAGCGGTACAGGCCGGGGTCGCGCTTCAAGCGGCTTTCGATCGCCCACATCAGCGCCTTGGTGCCGGCCCAACTGACGCCGAGCTCGGCGTACTGCGCGATCTTGTCCTCGGATTTTTCGCCGAGCCATTCGCAGGCTTTGCGCTTGGCCGCTTCGATGATCGGGTCGGCGGCATGGCCGACGCTCAGCGTGTAGACCTGCGAGACGAGCGAGCTGAGTCCGTCACTCAGCGCATCGCCGATCGGGCCGCGCACCGCGGCGCCGCGTGCGCGCAAGGCCTGCTCGAAGACGATCGCGCCGTCGGCGTCGAGCGCGCCGGGGTCGACGCGCTGCAGCGTGTCGTGCAGGTTCTGCGGATGCGTGATGACGGTGACGCCGTCGGGCAACTCGAGCACGACGACTTGGTCGCGCACCGGTGCGATGCGCTGCGTCTCGCGTCCGGCCTCGGTCGACCGCGCGGTGGCCGACAAATCGAACGCCTGATCGACTCGCAGCAAGCCGCGGGGGAGGAATGGATCGTCTTCGAGTGGGGCGGCGGCGGTCGCGCCGCGCTGCGCGGTTTGGAATGCGCGAGGCAGGTGGCTGGCGTCGAGCCGAGCGGCCCGCAGCTTGAAGATAGCATCAGCCATGGCGTCTCCTCCCGCGTGGCGAGAGTGAAGCACAGGGGGGTGGGGGGCTCAATCCCCTAGTTGTTCGGTACCACAACCCCGTTCGGGCTGAGCCTGTCGAAGTCCCGGCTTAAAAACAAAGGCGCGCCAAAGCGCGCCTTTGTCGCAGCAAAGATCTTCTTAGCTCTTCGCCGGAACCACCACCGGTGCCCGCATCACCCGCGTCTTGCCGCCGGTGGACACGAGGATCACCGCGTCGCCCGCCACGAGCGTCTCGTTGCCCTTGGCCTGCACGATCGCGCGGCGTTCGCCGTTCCTCAGCTGCACCAGCACCTCGACCGCTTCCTCGCGCGTGCTCATGCGCTCGACCGCGTTGCCGACGACGGCGCCGGCGACCGCGCCGAGCACACCGACGACGGCGTTCTCGCGATGACCGCCGACCGTCGATCCGGCGACACCGCCGACCACGCCACCGGCCGCGGCGCCGATGCCGCTCTGATTGCCTTCGACGACGACCGGCCGCACCGACAGCACGGTCGCGTCCTGCACTTGCGACATGCGCTGCGCGTCACCCTTCTGAATCACGTCGGGGCTGGTGGTGGTGCAGGCGGCCAGGGCGGCAGTCACAGCGGCGGCGATCAACAACTTCTTCATCGACATCTCCAGTACAGCAAAGAAAGGAAAGTCAGCATATCAACCGTGAAGCCGGCTGCTGCGCGGCACGCTCGCGAGCAGGAACTCCATCTGGTCGGCGAGGATGCGGCGCCCGCGCAGGATCATGTCCTCGTGCAGGTTCGGCACGTAGGGCAGATACATCAGCGACATGTGCGCCTCTTCGGGAAAGCGGTTGCCCTTGCGGCCGTTGCAGGCGCGGCAGGCGGTGATGCAGTTCATCCAGGTGTCGCGGCCGCCGCGCGAGGTCGGGATGATGTGCTCGCGCGTCAGGTCGTCGATGTGGAAGAGCCCGCCGCAGTAGGCGCAGACATGGCGGTCGCGAACGAAGAGCTTGGGGTTCGACAGCGCGGGCGTTTGCCGCCAGGCGCGGCTCGGCACGCTGCCGCGCACGGCGATGATCGGGTGAACCTCGATGCGCGATTGCAGGCCGGTGCGCCGCTGCATGCCGCCGCGCAGCACATAGAACGTGTCGCCGAGCGTCCAGGCGATGCCGTCGCTGGCATAGATGACGGCCGCTTCCTTGGCCGAAATCCAGGCTTGCGGTCGCCCCGACACATCGAGCTGAAGCACTTCCACGCGCAATACTCCTTGCCCCCGAGCGTAATCCATTCGGTGCCGCAGACTCAATAGCGGCGCGGCTGCGAGGCTGGCCCACAACAACGAACGGACGCGTCACACAATTGTCGAACGCGCGGCGCTCCGCCTTTCGATCAACGCGCTTCGTTTCGATGCAGGAACGGGGTTAACCCGCAACTTTCTTCACGAACATGGGGCGTCTAGGCGGCTGGCCCTAGAAAAACCCGGCCCCGTACGCCCCTGAAATCGCGGATTTCTGCAAAATAGAACGATCGTTCGATTCTTTGCGACACTAGCGTCCTTGCCGCTACTTCCGAACTGCCGTGACCGACTCCTCAGACACCGTCCATCGTGATTCCCTGAGCCCGCAGCGCACGCTGATGAAGGGCCAGCAAACGCGCGCGACGATCCTCGACGCCGCGCTCGGACTCGCTGCCAACATGGGCCTCGAAGGCTTGTCGATCGGCGCGCTCGCCGAAGTCACGCACATGAGCAAGTCGGGCGTCTTCGCGCATTTCGGCTCGCGCGAAGAGCTGCAGATCTCGGTGATCCGCGAGTATCACGTCAAGTTCGAGGAAGACGTTTTCTTTCCCTCGATGCGCGAAGCGCGCGGCCTGCCGCGATTGAAGGCGCTGTTCGATCGGTGGATGCGCCGGGTGTCGATGGAAATCGATTCGGGCTGCATCTACATCAGTGGTGCGGTCGAGTTCGACGACCGGCCCGGCCCGGTTCGCGATGCGCTGGCGACCATGGTGCGCGCCTGGCAAGAGGCGCTCGAACGCGCGATCCGCCTGGCCGTCGCCGAAGGCCATTTGCGCGCCGACACCGACCCGCAGCAGATGCTGTTCGAAGTGCACGGCCTGATCCTCGCGCTGCATCACGATGCGCGCTTCCTGCGCAACCCGGTCGCTGTCGAGCGGGTGCGTGCGGGCTTCGATCGCGTCGTCAGCTATTACGCGACGCCGGCCGGCATCCAGTCGCTCTCCGGCGCACCGCGCAGCGCCAAGCCGGCGCGCAAGTCGCGCGGCTGACAACCGTTTTCCGCTTCCTCATCAAGGAGTTCCCCGATGGCCACCTACACCCCTCCGTTGCGCGACATGCAGTTCGTGCTGCATGAACTGCTCAACGTCACCGAGGAGTTCAAGGCGCTGCCAGCGCACGCCGAGGTCGACGCCGACACCATCAACGCGGTGCTCGAAGAAGGCGGCAAGTTCGCATCCGCAGTGCTGGCACCCTTGAACCGGGGCGGCGACGAGCAAGGCTGCAAGCTGAACCTCACAACGCACGAAGTGACAGTGCCCACCGGCTTCAAAGACGCGTATGCGAAGTACGTCGAAGGCGGCTGGCCGGCCCTGAGCTGCGACCCGAAATTCGGTGGCCAGGGGCTGCCGATCTCGCTGAACCAGTGCTTCTACGAAATGCTCAACTCGGCGAACCAGGCCTGGGCGATGTACCCCGGCCTCACGCACGGTGCCTACGAATGCCTGCATGCGCACGGCACGCCCGAGCAGCAGCAGACCTATCTGCCGAAGCTCACCAGCGGCGAATGGACCGGCACGATGTGCCTGACCGAAGCGCATTGCGGCACCGACCTCGGCATGCTGCGCACGAAAGCCGAGCCGCTGCCCGACGGAACCTACAAGATCACCGGCAACAAGATCTTCATCAGCTCGGGCGAGCACGACATGGCGGCCAACATCGTCCACCTCGTGCTGGCGCGGTTGCCCGAGGCTCCGCAGGGCAGCAAGGGAATCTCGCTGTTCGTCGTGCCGAAGTTTCTCGTCAATGCCGACGGCAGCCTCGGCGCGCGCAACGCCATCTTCTGCGGCGCGCTCGAGCACAAGATGGGCATCCACGGCAACGCCACCGCGCAGATCAACATCGATGGCGCGATCGGCACGCTGGTCGGCCAGCCGCACAAGGGCCTGGCGGCGATGTTCGTGATGATGAATGCGGCGCGACTCGGTGTTGGCATGCAGGGGCTGGGACTGACCGAAGTGGCGTACCAGAACGCGGTGAGCTACGCCAAAGACCGCATCCAGATGCGCTCGCTGTCGGGCCCGAAGGCGCCGGATCGACCGGCCGACCCGATCATCGTCCACCCCGACGTGCGCAAGATGCTGCTGACCGCGCGCGCCTACGCCGAGGGCGGGCGCGCGCTGTCGATCTGGACCGCGCTGATGATCGACAAAGAGCTCGCCTCTCCGGACGACGAGGTGAAGAAAGACGCCGCCGACATGGTGGCACTCGTCACGCCGATCGTGAAGGCCTTTCTCACCGACAACGCGTGGATCGCGACCTCGCATTGCATGCAGGTCTACGGCGGCCACGGCTACGTCGCCGAATGGGGCATGGAGCAGTTCGTGCGCGACTCGCGAATCAACATGATTTACGAAGGCACGAACACGATCCAGTCGCTCGACCTGCTGGGCCGCAAGGTGCTCGGCGACAACGGCGCCAAGCTGAAGAAGTTCGGCAAGCTTGTGCAGGCCTTCGTCGAAGACGAGGGCACGAACGAAGCGATGCAGGAGTTCGTCAACCCGCTCGCCGACCTGGGCGACAAGGTCACCAAGCTCACGACCGAGCTCGGCATGAAAGCGTTCCAGAACCCTGACGAAGTCGGCGCCGCGGCGGTCGACTATCTGCGCATCTGCGGTCATTTGGTGTTCGGCTATTTCTGGGCCCGCATGGCCAAGGTCGCGCTCGAAAAGCAGGGCTCGGGCGACCCGTTCTACAAGGCGAAGCTCGCGACCGCGCGCTTCTACTTCGCCAAGCTGCTGCCTGAGACGGCCATGTTGATCCGCACCGCGCGTGCCGGCGCGAAGCCGATGATGGACATTGAAGAGTCACTGTTCTGATGCGATGCTGCGTGCCCCGACAACCCTCATGGAGATTGGCATGTTGAAGACGGCATTCGCGGTATTGGCATTCGTCATCGTTCACGGTGCAGCCTGGGCCCAGGCGACGCCGGTCGGCCTGTGGAAGACGATCGACGACGACACCAAGCAAGAGAAGTCGCTGGTGCGGATCACCGAAAGCGCCGGCGTGCTGAGCGGCAAGATCGAGAAGCTGCTCGACCCGACGATGAAACGCGACGAGGTCTGTGACAAGTGCACCGACGAGCGTAAGGACAAGCCTGTCGTCGGCATGACGATCCTGCGCAACATCCGGCACAGCGCAGACGACCCCGAGCTGTGGGAAGGCGGCGACATCACGGACCCGAAGAACGGCAAGGTCTACAAGGCGCGGCTCAAGCCCATCGACGGCGGCAAGCAGCTGCAAATGCGCGGCTACATCGGCCCGTTCTATCGAACCCAAACCTGGATGCGCGTCGAGTGACGCTTCCTGATTTCAAAGAAGGAAAGACCATGAACCGATTCCCCGTGCGCAAGGTGGCCGTGCTCGGCGCGGGCGTGATGGGCGCGCAGATCGCCGCGCATCTCGTCAACGTCAAAGTGCCGGTCGTGCTGTTCGACTTGCCGGCGAAGGACGGCCCGAAGAACGGCATCGTGACGAAGGCGGTGGAGGGCCTGAAGAAGCTCAAGCCGGCGCCGCTCGGCGTGCCCGAAGACGCCGCGTTGATCGAGCAGGCGAACTACGAAGACCACCTCGACAAGCTGCGTGATTGCGACCTGATCATCGAGGCGATCGCCGAGCGCATGGACTGGAAGCTCGCGCTGTACCAGCGAATCGCCCCGGCCATCGCGCCGCACGCGATCGTCGCGTCGAACACCTCGGGGCTGTCGATCACCAAGCTGTCCGAGGTGCTGCCCGAAGAGATCAAGCACCGCTTCTGCGGCATCCATTTCTTCAACCCGCCGCGCTACATGGCGCTCGTCGAATTGATCGCGACGCCGACGACCGACGCTGCCGTCATCGATCAGCTCGAGGCCTTCGTCACCAGCGCGCTCGGCAAGGGCGTGGTGCGCGCGAAGGACACGCCGAACTTTGTCGCCAACCGCGTCGGCATCGCCGGCATGCTCGCGACGATGAAGGAAGCCGAAACCTTCGGCTTGAGCTACGACGTCGTCGACGACCTCACCGGCAAGAAGCTCGGCCGCGCGTCGAGCGGCACCTTCCGCACCGCCGACGTGGTCGGTCTCGACACGATGGCGCATGTCATCAAGACGCTGCAGGACAACCTCGCCGACGACCCGTTCTTCGCGAGCTATGCGACGCCGCCGGTCGTCGCCAAGCTGATCGAGCAGGGCGCGCTCGGGC
>VBCQ01000307.1:0-4866 GCA_005882155.1 Betaproteobacteria bacterium | reverse complement strand
TCGCGCGGATGCTGAAGAAGCCGCCGGCCGAGCGCTTGAAGCTGCTGCGCGAATCGAGCAACCCGCAAGCCCAATTCCTGTGGGCGATCCTGCGCGACAGTTTCCACTACTGCGCGGTTCACCTCGCCGACATCGCCGACAGCGCACGCGAAATCGACTTCGCGATGCGCTGGGGTTTCGGCACCAGTCAGGGCCCGTTCGAGCTGTGGCAGCAAGCCGGCTGGAAGCAGGTCGCGCAGTGGGTGCAGGACGACATCGAGTCCGGCAAGGCGCTCAGCAAAGCGCCGCTGCCGGGCTGGGTGTTCGACGGCCGCGACGGGGTGCACACGAGCGAAGGCTCGTGGAGCGCATCGCAAAGCAAGTACGTTCCGCGCAGCACGCTGCCGGTGTATCAGCGCCAGTACTTCCCCGAGAGCGTTCTCGGCTCGGGTGCGGTGTCGCCGCTGAAGGCCGGCACCGAGCTGTTCAAGAACGACGAGGTGCGGGTCTGGACGCTCGACGGCGAGGTCGTCATCGCGAGCATCACCGCGAAGCTGCACCTGATCAGCCCGACGGTGACCGAGGGCGTGCTGAAGGCGCTCGAGATTGCAGAGTCGAAATACAAGGGCCTCGTGATCTGGTCGCCCGACGACGTGTTCTCGGCCGGCGCGAACCTCGAAGCGCTGATGCCGGTGTTCATGAAGAGCGGCGGCAAGGGCATCGCACCCGAAGAGAAGAAGCTGCAAGACGCGATGCTGCGCATCCGCTATGCGCAGGTGCCGGTGATCTCTGCGATTCGCGGCATCGCCCTCGGCGGCGGCTGCGAGCTCGCGATCCATTCGGCCAAGCGCGTCGCCGCGATGGAAAGCTACATGGGATTCGTCGAAGTCGGCGTCGGCCTGATCCCCGGCGGCGGCGGCCTCGCGTATGTGGCGCGCCGCGCGGCCGAGATGGCAACCGCAGGCAACGCGAACGCCGACATCTTCGCGTTCTTGAAAGACGGCTTCACCAATGCCGCAATGGCCAAGGTCGGCACCAGCGCGATCGAGAGTCGCAAGCTCGGCTACCTGCTCGACAGCGACACGATCGTGCCGAACAAGGACGAGCTGCTCTACGTCGCGATCACCGAAGCGAAGGCGATGTTCGATGGCGGCTATCGCCCGCCGTTGAAGCGCATGTTCCCGGTCGCGGGCCGCAATGCGAAGGCGACGATCCAAGGGCAATTGGTCAACATGCGCGACGGCGGCTTCATCAGCGCTCACGACTATCACATCAGCTCGTTGATCGCCGACGTGGTGACCGGTGGGGACGTCGATGCCGGCTCGCTGGTGAGCGAGGAGTATCTGATGGCGATCGAGCGCAAACACTTCTGCGCGTTGCTCGACCACCCGAAGACGCAGGAGCGAATCATGGGGATGCTGCAGACCGGCAAGCCCGTGCGGAACTGATCGACCCTCTCGGATGACTGCGATGACGTCTGCAAACAGCCCGGCCGGTTCCCTCTCCCGCGCGCGGGAGAGGGTTAGGGTGAGGGCTCGTGCACTGCGCCGGTCCTCTCCTGACGCCGAGCACGCCCTCTGGCAGCGTCTGCGCAATCGACAACTCGACGGCTACAAGTTCCGCAGACAGCACCCGATCGGCGGGTACTTCGCGGACTTCATGTGCGTCGAGGCCGGACTGATCGTCGAACTGGACGGCGGCCAGCACTTCGAGGTCGAAGGGCTCGAACGCGATGCGCGACGGACCGTGAAGTTGAACGAACTCGGTTTTCACGTTCTGCGATTCACCGACCGTGAAGCATTGATCGAACGGGATGCGGTCATGGCTCGCGTCCTTGACTGGTTGACCCTCCATCACCCTCACCCCAACCCTCTCCCGCAAGCGGGAGAGGGAGTTGCCTTACCGAAGGACTGACAAATGAGCAAGCAAATTCAAGACGCCTACATCGTCGCCGCTACCCGCACGCCGATCGGCCGCTCCGGACGCGGTTACTTCAAGAACACGCGCCCCGACGACCTGCTCGTCGCGGCGATCCGCAGTGCGATGACGCAGGTGCCGTCGCTCGATTCGAAGGCGATCGAAGACGCGATCATCGGGTGCTCGTTTCCCGAGGGCGAGCAAGGGATGAACATGGCGCGCATCGCGGTGCAGCTCGCCTTCGGGCATCCGGTCGGCGGCGTCACGGTGAACCGCTTCTGCGCGTCGGGGGTCACCGCGATCCAGATGGCGGCCGATCGCATCCGCGTCGGTGAAGCCGATGTGCTGATCGCCGGCGGCGCTGAGTCGATGAGCCTGGTGCCGATGGGCGGCAACAAGCCGTCGTTCAACCCCGAGGTGCTCGCCAAGGACGAGAACGTCGGCATCGCCTACGGCATGGGGTTGACGGCCGAGAAGGTCGCGGCGCAATGGAAGGTCAGCCGCGAGGCGCAAGACGCATTCGCGCTCGAATCGCATACGCGTGCGTTGAAGGCGCAGGCAGCTGGCGAGTTCAGCAACGAGATCACGCCGATCGATGTGATCGATCGGTTCCCGAACCTCGAGACCGGCGAGCAAGGCACGAAGACTCGCACTGTGAAGCTCGACGAAGGCCCGCGCCCCGACACCTCGCTCGAGGGCCTCGCGAAGCTGAAGCCGGTGTTCGCCGCCAAGGGCAGCGTGACCGCAGGCAACAGCTCGCAGACCAGCGATGGCGCGGGCGCGCTGCGTCAGCTTCGCCGCGCGCGGCGTGCCGCCCGAGATCATGGGCATCGGCCCGATCGAGGCGATTCCGGCGGCGCTGCGCTACGCGGGCTTGAGCCTCGCGGACATGGACTGGATCGAGCTCAACGAAGCGTTCGCCGCGCAGTCGCTGGCGGTGATCAACAGCATCGGCCTCGACCCCGCGAAGGTCAACCCGATGGGCGGCGCGATCGCGCTCGGCCACCCGCTCGGCGCGACCGGCGCGATCCGCGCCGCGACGGTCGTGCACGCGCTGCGCCGCCACAACCTGGAGTACGGCATGTTGACGATGTGCGTCGGCACCGGGCAAGGGGCGGCGGGGATCTTCGAACGCGTTTGAAGCGCCACGACATGCAGCAGAGCGACCTCGACTCGACCGATGGCGTCACCATCGCGGCGCGCTTCTACGAACCGGCGGCGCCGATCAAGGCCGCGGTCGTCATCGGCGGCGCGATGGGCGTCAAGCAGGACTACTACGCCGCGTTCGCGCAGTGGCTCGCGACGCAGGGCTATCTGGTTGCGGCTTCGACGCCGACCTCTTCGCCTGGGCGCGCGACACCGACGCGGCGATCGAGGCGCTGCAGCGCCGTGCCGGCGAGGTGCCGCTCTACGTCGTCGGGCACAGCCTCGGCGCGCAATTGCCGGGGCTGCTGCGCCACCGCGACCGCATCGCCGGCCTGGTGTCGATCGCCGCCGGCAGCGGCTACTGGCGCGACAACGCGCCGCAGCTCAAGCGCATGGTGCTGTACTTCTGGTACGTGTTGGTACCGCTGGCGACGACGCTGTTCGGCTATTTCCCCGGCCGCAAGCTGCGCAAGGTCGGCGACTTGCCGGCCGGCATCGTGATGCAGTGGCGCAAGTGGTGCTTGAACCCGCGCTACCACGTCGGTGCCGAAGGCACGCCGGTGCGCGAGCGCTTCGAGGCGGCGCGCTTTCCGCTCGTCGCGCTGTCGATCACCGACGACGAGCTGATGACCGAGCGCGGCACGCATGTGCTCGTGGACTGCTACGCGAACTCGCCGCGCCGTGTCGAGCGCATCGCGCCGGCCGACGTGCGCGCGCCGCGCATCGGCCACTTCGGATTCTTTCGCGAGCAATTCCAATCGTCCTTGTGGGCGCGCACGGCGCTGCTGCTGCAAGGCTTTCAACTGTCGAAGGAGACGAGATGAGCATCAAGACGGCGACCTTGAACGGCGTGGCGACGATCGAGATCGCGCGGCCCGAGAAGAAGAATGCGATCACGCTCGACATGTACCTCGCGATGGCGGCCGCGCTGCGCGACGCGAACGGCGACCCTTCGGTGCGCGCGGTGCTGATCACCGGCCAGCCGGGCATCTTCACCTCGGGCAACGACCTCGAGGACTTCGTCCAGCGCCCGGCGCAGAGCACCGAATCGCCGGCGTTCCAATTCATGAAGGCGCTCATCGGCTGCGACAAGCCGGTGGTCGCGGCGGTGACCGGCGCGGCGATCGGCATCGGCACGACGATGCTGCTGCATTGCGACCTCATCTACCTGTCCGACGAGGCGCGCCTCGCGATGCCGTTCGTGAGCCTGGGCCTGGTGCCCGAGTTCGCGTCGAGCCTCGTGTTTCCGCGGCTGGTCGGCAACGTCAGGGCGGCCGAGAAATTGCTGCTCGGCGAGCCCTTCGGCGCTGCCGAGGCGGTCGAGCTCGGCATTGCCAATGCGGTGCTGCCGGCCAATGAGCTCGTCAACCATGCACGGCGCATGGCAGAGCGCTTCAACGCACTGCCGCCGGGGGCGGTGCGCGAAACGAAGAAGCTGATGCGTCGCGCCGGTGCCGCGCAGGTGCTCGAGACGATCGCCGCCGAAGGGGCGGTGTTTGCCGAGCGCTTGACGAGCCCGGAGGCGAAGGAAGCGTTCAGCGCGTTCTTCCAAAAGCGCAAGCCCGACTTCACCCAGTTCTCTTGAGCCGCTCGACATGTCGCTCGCGCTGAAGCTCGCGCTGGCGCCGGTGCTGGTCGCGCAAGCGGTTCGCACGCGGCGGCGCGCGCCGCTGCTGCCCGAAGCGAGCGGGCCGCGCCGCGGCGTCGTCGGCAAGGGCGCAGAGTTGCGACTGCTGATCGTCGGCGACTCGTCGGGCGCGGGCGTCGGCGTGATGACGCAGCAGCTCGCGCTCGCCGGATATTTGACGCGCCATCTCGCGCAGT
>VBCQ01000306.1 GCA_005882155.1 Betaproteobacteria bacterium | reverse complement strand
TCACGCGCCTGAGCCGCGCCGCCGAGTTCCGCGACCCCGAGACCGGCGGCCACATCCAGCGCATGGCGCATTACTCGGCATTGATCGCGCGCCAGCTTGGCGAGCCCGAGTCGTTCCAAGAGGCGCTGCTGACGGCCGCGCCGATGCACGACATCGGCAAGCTCGGCACGCCCGATCACATCCTGCTGAAGAAGGGCTCGCTGAACGACGAGGAGCTCGTCGAGATGCATCGCCATGCCGAGATCGGCGAGCGCATCCTCGCCGGCACCGACTCGCCGCTGCTGCGCCTCGCGTGCCAGATCGCTGCGTCGCACCACGAGAAGTTCGACGGCAGCGGCTACCCGCACGGCTTGGCCGGCGAGGCGATTCCGCTGCCCGGGCGCATCGTCGCCGTCGCCGACGTGTTCGATGCATTGAACTCGACGCGCCCTTACAAGCCGGCGTGGAGCATGGACGATTCGCGTGCCTACCTCGAAAAGCACAGCGGCGCGCACTTCGACCCGCGCTGTGTGCGCGCCTTCGTCGACGCATGGGACGAGGTGCTCGCGATCCGCGCGCGCTTCCCCGACTGACTCTTTCCTCTCATCGAGACCCGAATGAAAACAATCCAACTCCACGTCGATGCCGACACCGACCTTGCCACGGCCCTCGCGCCCTTGCGCGCGTTCGACGCCGACCTCGTGCTGTGCTTCGGCGCCCACGCGTTCTTTCGCAAGTCTGCTCTGCACGCCACGCTGCGCGCTGCCGCGCCGCACGCGGTGCTGGCCGGCTGCAGCGGGGCCGGCGAGATCTTCGACTCCCAGGTGCACGACGGCACGCTCGCGATCACCGCGCTGAAGTTCACGAGCGCAAGCGCACGCGGCGCAGCGACCAACATCGACGGCATGGCCGACTCGTTCGGCGCCGGCGCACGCCTCGGCTCGGCGCTGCCGGCCGACGGCCTGCGCCATGTGCTGGTGCTCGGCACCGGCGTTCACATCAACGGCAGCGCACTGGTCGAAGGGCTGCAGTCGACGCTCGCGCCGACGGTGCACATCTCCGGCGGCCTCGCCGGCGACGGCGGCGCCTTCGTCGAGACCTTCACGCTCGGCGCCGGCGGCAGCCGCAGCGACCAGATCATCGCCGTCGGCCTGTACGGCAAGTCGCTCGAGATCGGCAACAGCACCTTCGGCGGCTGGGTGCCGTTCGGCCCGGCGCGCCGCGTCACGCGTTGCGAACACAACGTGCTGTACGAGCTCGACGGCGAGCGCGCGCTCAACATCTACAAGCGCTACCTCGGCGAGTACGCGCGCGACCTGCCGGCGTCGGGCCTGCTGTTCCCGTTCGAGCTGCTGCGCGACAACCAAGAGAGCGCCGGCATCATCCGCACGATCCTCGGCATCGACGAAGCCACCGGCTCGCTGACCTTGGCGGGTGACGTGCCCGAAGGCGGCTACCTGAAGCTGATGCACGCATCGACCGAGCGATTGATCGACGCCGCCGAGCATGCGGCGCTGAAGCTGCAGCCGCTGAGCCGCGAGCACCACGGCCCGGCGCTCGCGCTGCTCGTCAGCTGCGTCGGCCGCAAGCTCGTGATGGGCGACCGTGTCGACGAGGAAGTCGAAGCCGTCGCGAGCGTCCTCGGCTCGGGCGCGGTCGTCACCGGCTTCTATTCCTACGGCGAAATTTCAGCCTCCGAGTTCATCGGCGATTGCCGGTTGCACAACCAGACGATGACCATCACGTGGCTCACCGAGGCGGAATGAATTCACTCCGATAGAAGGGCAATGAACTACCACAGAGCACACAGAGAACACAGAGGAACTCATTCAGATCTTTCTCTGTGCTCTCTGTGTGCTCTGTGGTGAAACGTATTTCCCATGCACAGCACTCTCACCCGCCAGCTCCGCCGTCTCTGGGGGGTCGCCACTGCCGACGACGTTGTCGCGCTGTGCGAGAGGGCGCGTGAGGCCGCGACCGATGAGTCGCTCGACCCGCAGGTGCGCGCTGCGCTGCATTGCATGCAGGGGCTGCTCGACAAGATCGATGCGAGCTACGACCAGTTCGACCGCGACCTGCATCTGCGAACGCGCAGCCTCGAGCTCAGCTCGCGCGAGCTGATCGCGACCAACACGCGGCTGGCCGACGACCTGGCGAGCCGCAACCGGGCGATCGCGGCGCTGAAGGCGCTGGTGGAGCCGATGGCATCGAGCTTCACGAGTCCGATGCCGCTCGATGGTGGCGACGTCGACGACCTGGAGACGCTGTCCGACTCGATCTCGGCACTCGTCGAGCAGCTGCACGACGAGCGCGCCGAGCTGCGCAATCTGAAGCAGGCGGTCGACGTCCACGCGATCGTCTCGATCACCGACACCTTCGGCGTCATCACCGACGTCAATGACCGCTTCTGCCAGATCAGCGGCTACACACGCGACGAGCTCATCGGCAGCACCCACCGCCTGGTCAAGTCGAGCATCCATCCGCGCGCATTCTTCGAGTCGCTGTGGCACACGATCACCACCGGTCGCGTGTGGCGCGGCGAGATCTGCAACCGGGCGAAGAACGGCGAGCTGTTCTGGGTCCAGGCGACCATCGTGCCCTTCGTCGATGCGACCGGGCGCATCTCGAAGTACATCGCGATCCGCACCGACGTCACCGAGCGCAAGCGAATGGGCGAAAAGGTGGCGCGCTCCGAGCTCGAGTACCGCACCGTCGTCAACAGCCTGCGCGAGACGGTGTTCCGCGCCGGCCCGGATGGCCGCGTGACCTTCCTCAACGCGGCGTGGACGCAGACCACCGGGCACGCGATCGAAGACAGCCTCGGCATGCAGCTCACCGACTTCATGCACGACGACGACAAGTCGGTGTGCGTCGCCGACTTCACGGACCTGGTGTCGCTGGCCAAGCCCTACTGCCGGCGCGAGCTGCGCTACGTCACGCGCAGCGGCGAGCTGGTGTGGATGGAGGCGTATGCGCAGTCGGTGTTCGACGCCGAAGGCCGGCTCGAAGGCGTGACCGGAACGCTCAACGACATCAGCGAGCGCAAGCGTGCCGCCGACCGGCTCACCGAGCAGCTCGCGTTCGTCGATGCGCTGGTCGAGAACATCCCGATCCCCATCTACGTGAAGGACAAGCAGCGCCGCTACGTGCGGGTGAACCGTGCCTACAGCGAATTCTTCGGCACGCCGCCGCCGCTGCTGCTCGGCCAGAAGGTCGAGCAGTGGCATCCGCCGCCGGTCAACACGGTGCACGCCGACTGGGACCGGCGCGTGCTGGAAGACGGCATCAGCGGCAGCTACGAGTTCCACATGCGGTTGCGCGACGGCCGCGAGGTCGATTGCCTGACCAACAAGGCAGCGCTGAAAGACAGCGAGGGCCGAATCACCGGCCTCGTCGGCACGGTGATCGACATCAGCGACCAGAAGCAGGCGACGCGCACGCTGCTGCAGGCGAAGGAAGCGGCCGAGAGCGCGAGCCGCATGAAGAGCGAATTCCTGGCCAACATGAGCCACGAGATTCGCACCCCGATGAACGGCATCATCGGCATGACCGACATCGTGCTCGACACCGCGCTCGACGCCGAGCAGCGCGAGTACCTCGGCATCGTCAAGTCGTCGGCGAATGCGTTGCTCGAGATCATCAACGACATCCTCGACTTCTCGAAGATCGAGGCCGGCAAGCTGAGCGTCGAGCGCGTCGCGTTCGACCTCGACCGGCTGCTGCTCGAAACGCTGCGGCCGATGGCGCCGAAGACGAATGCGAGCGGTGTCGCGCTCGCGCTCGATGTCGATCCCGATCTGCCGCAAAGCCTCGTCGGCGACCCCGGGCGCCTGCGCCAGGTGCTCAACAATTTGCTGAGCAATGCAGTGAAGTTCACCGAGGCCGGCGAGGTCGTCGTCAGTGTCTGCGCGGCGAGCGCACCGCACGATGCGACGCACCGCTGGATTCGTTTCAGCGTGCGCGACACCGGCATCGGCATCCCGCTCGACAAGCAAGCCAAGGTGTTCGCGCCGTTCGCGCAGGAAGACAGCTCGATCACGCGGCGCTTCGGCGGCACGGGCCTCGGTCTCACGATCACGCGTCGCCTGTGCGACCTGCTCGGCGGAACCATCACGATGACGAGCGTGCCGGGTGTCGGCTCGGAGTTCGTCGTCGAGCTGCCGTTCGACGACGACCACAGCGCCGCAGAGACAGTGCGCGACCCGGCCGTGATCGAAGGCCGGCGTGTGCTCGTCGTCGACGACAACCCGACCAACCTGCGCATCCTCGAGCGGATGCTGCGCAACATGAAGTGCGTTCCGGTATGCGCCGCCGACGGCGACACCGGAATCGCACTCGCGACCGAGCAAGGTCCCTTCGATATCGTGCTGCTCGACCTGCTGATGCCCGGGCGCGGCGGCATCGAGGTCGCACAAGCGCTCGCGGAGCTCTCGCCGACACCGGCGCCGGTGATCCTGCTGACCTCGTCGGGACTTCCCGGTGAGCTCGACGAGTGCCGCAAGGCAGGCGTCCAGGCCTATCTGATGAAGCCGACGACACGGCGCGAGATCGAAGCGGCGATGCGCCAGCTGCTCGCACCGGGCGTGCCCGAGGACGGCGCGCGCAACGGCATGCTGACGCGCGACATGCTGCCCGAGCCGAGCCTGCGCGCGCACATCCTCGTTGCCGAAGACAACCCGGTCAACGAGCTGCTCGCGGTGACGCTGCTTCGCCGCTGGGGCCATGACGTGAGCGTCGCCGGCGACGGCGGGCAAGCGGTGCTCGCGCATGCCAATGGCCACTTCGACCTGGTGCTGATGGACGTGCACATGCCGGGCATCAGCGGTCTCGAAGCGACCAAGCTGATGCGCGCGCTCGAGCGCGACAGCGGCCGCACGCGCACGCCGATCATCGCGCTGACCGCGAGCGCCATGGAGGGCGACCGCCGCATCTGCCTCGAGGCCGGCATGGACGACTATCTGTCCAAGCCGCTGCGTGCGCGCGAGCTGCTGCACGCTCTCGAGCGCCATCTGTCGCGCCGACTGGTCGAAGACGGCCGCAGCGCCGCCTACCGCAGCTCACTCGAGCATGCCGACCCGCAGACGGTGGAGATCATCGCCGGGCCGTTCCTCGCCGAATTGCCGAAGGAGATGTCGGCGATGGTCACCGCGATCGGCGGCGGCGACATGCAGACACTGGCGCACCGCTCGCATTCGATGAAGGGCCTGTTGCTCGCCTTCGGCGCGCAACCGGCTGCGCGGCTTGCCGAACAGTTGCAACATCTTGCGCAGTCAGAGCCCTTCGACTCGATCCAGGCGCGAGCTTGTTTGGCCGATCTGCATGATGAGATTGGATTGCTGGCGCCGCATTTGCGGATGGTCGCGGCGGGAACGGCATAGGCAGTATTCCTCCCTCTCCAAGGGCCACGAAGGGGTCTCTTCGTGGCCCTTGGAGAGGGAAGAAAAAACTAGCGCACTGCGACGGGCAACAGCGCTCGCACATCGGCCAAGAACCGATCCGCGTCCAGCGGCTTGGTCCAGTAGTCCGACGCGCCGCAGCGGCGCGCGAGGGCGATGTCTTCGGGCATCGCGCTGGCCGACAACGCGACGATGCAGAGGTCTCGCGTGGCGGGGTCGGCGCGCAGCACTTCGAGGACCTTGGAGCCGTCCATGTCGGGCAGGCGCATGTCGAGCAGGACGACGTCGGGCTTCAAGCGCCGCGCGAGCTCGATGCCTTGGCCGCCGTCGCTCGCCTGCGCGAGCCGCAGTTGCGTCCATGGCGCGAGCAGCTGCTCGACGAGCATCGCATTGATCGGGTTGTCTTCGATGTACAGCAGCACACCGGCCGGCTCGCCGTGCGACTCGTCGCGGCGCGCCACTGCTGCAGCGGGCCGCTCCGGCAGCGCGCCGGCGAGCGGCAGCGGCAGCGTCACGCGCACGGTCGTGCCGTGACCGGCTTTGCTTTCGACCGCGATCGCGCCATTCATCAACTCGAGCAGCTGGCGCGACAGTGCCATGCCGATGCCGGTACCTTCGATGCCACCGCGCTCGCGGCCGAGGCGGTTGAACGGCTCGTACAGATGATCGAGCTGATCGCGTGTCATGCCCAGCCCCGTATCGGCCACCTGTACTTGCACCGCCGTTGCCAGCACGGCGCTCTCGATGCGCACTACGCCGCCCGGCCGGTTGTATTTCACCGCGTTGCCGACGACGTTGAGCAGCACTTGGCGAACCCGCACCGGGTCGCCCCAGACCCGCGCCGGCGGCTGCTTGCGATACGCCGCGTCGAGCACGACGCCGTGGCGCTCGGCCTGCTCGCGCAGCAAGGCGTGCACCTCGTCGAGGATGCCGCCGAGGTCCACGCTGCGCGCATCCATCTGCAGCCGGCCGGCCTCGATGCGCGAGACATCGAGCACGTCGTTGATCAGCGCGAGCAGCTGGCAGCCGGCTTGGCGGATCGATTCGACCTGCGCCTGCTGGCGCTCCGACAGCTGCGCTTGCGGATCCGACTGCAGCAGCTGTGAAAAACCGAGCACCGCGTTCAACGGCGTGCGCAGCTCGTGGCTCATGCGCGAGAGGAAATCGGTCTTGGCGCGGCTGGCCGCTTCGGCGTCGAGCCGCGCCTGGCGCGCGCGCTCGCTTTCGAGCTCGGTCGTCGTGTCGCGCGCGACCACCGTCATCAGCAGGTGCTCGCCCTCGCCGGAGCGCGAGATCGATGCGGCGATCGGAAACTCTTCGCCGTCGGCACGCAGCCCGGACAGTCGCCGTGCCTCGCCCATGCGCCGCGGCGACTCGCCCGACGCGGCATACGCCACCACATGGTCGCGGTGGATGGCGCGCAGCCGCGGCGGAATGAAGCGGTCGAGCGGCCCGCCCAGCACCTGCGCGGCGGCGATGCGAAACATCTGCGCTGCCGCACGGTTGAAGACGACGATGCGCTGCTGCGTGTCGATGGTGACGATCGCATCCATCGCCGTCTCGACGATGCCCGACAGGCGTGCCTCGCTCTCGCGCAGCGCGTGCTCCATGCGCTTGCGCTCGGTGATGTCGGTGGCGATCGTCATCATGCAATCGCGCCCGCCAAACTCGATGTGGTCGGCGTTCATCAGCACGTCGCGCAGCTCCCCGGAGCGCACGCTCACGCGGGTCTCGAAGTCGCGCACTGCGCCGTCGCGCTCGAGCGCTTGCGTCAGGCGCGCACGCTCGCTCGGCGCCAAGCCGACGCCGAGCTGCGGCCAGCTGCGCCCGATCATCTCGTCACGGCTGAAGCCGTAGCGCTCGCAGGCCGCGGCGTTCGCTTCGAGGATGCTGCTTTCGCCGAGTGTGCTGATGACGATCGACACCGGCGCCGCGCCGAACACGCGGCGCTGCCGCTCCAAGCCCGCCTCGACTTCGCGCAGCGCGGCGACGCGCGCCGCCTCGCGATCGGTGTTGGCGAGTGCGAACGACAGGTCGCGCGCCATTTCGTCGAGCAGCTCGACAACGGCGTCGTCGAATACGCCGGCCTCGCTCGAGTGCAGGCTCACGGCACCGACCACACCCGCTCCGCGGTGCACCGGGAATACCGCCGCAGCGTGCACGCCGTGCGCCGCAGCGCGAGCGTGATACGGCGCGGTACGCGGATCGGTGAGGAATTCGTTGCTGACGGCGTGCTGTCCGTCGCGCAATGCCAGCGCCACCAGCGGCGGAACGCCGGTGGTGCTCGGGTCGCCCTGCAGTGCGCCGCTCGAGAGCATGCCTTCGACAGGGCCGGCCGACGCGGCGATGCGCGCGTTGTCGCCGTCGAGCAGCCAGATGCAAGCCATCGTCGCGTGACCGGTCTCGACGCAGATGCGGCAGATCTCGGCATACAGCGTCGGCTCGTCGTGCTCGCGAACGATGAGCTGATTCGAGCGCGACAGCGCCGCATAGAAGCGTGCCTGGCGCTGCGCATGGGCCTCTTCGTCGCGGACTCGATCGAGCAAGGTGCGCTGCTCGTCGAACAGCTGCTGCAACGCGTCGCGCATGTTGGTGAGCCGCTCGCCGAGGCGGCCGATCTCGTCGTCGTGCGGATGGACGAGAGCGGCCGAGAACTGGCCGGCACCGACATCGCCGGCAAAACGCCCGAGCTCGCGCAGCGGCCGCGCGACGCGCGCATTGAGCAGCAGCACGATCAGCGCCAGCGAGAACAGGACCTGGCCCGATACCGTCAGCAGGTAAAGCTGGCGCTGCTCGCGCAGCGCCGCCGCGGCCACGCGGTCGTCGATCTCGATCGCGACGCGGCCGATCAGCTTGCCGCGCCGGACGATATCGCGCTCGCCGCTCATCAGCTTGCCGTGCTGCCGCTCGGTCAGGTGCACATCGACCAAGGCCTTGCCCTGCCCGACGTCGGTCACTCGAACGCCGACGACATCGGGCGACTTCAGCGCCGCCTGCACCACTTCGCGCGCGGCCGCCACGTCGAGCGACCAGACGAGTTCGGCGAGGCTTTGCGCGAGCACATCGAGCCGCGCCTGCAGCTCCTGCTGCTGGCGCAGCGCAGCGAGTTGCGGCTCGCGCACGCCGATCAACACGACGCCGATCAGGACCGCCGGTACGATGAGGCCGATGCACACCGCCATCGCGATCGCGAAAAAAAGCGAGCGTGGACGGCGCCGCGGCGTCTCCCGTGCCTTGCCTTCCTGGTTCGCGTTCATTCGGCGCCTAGTATGCCGCCGCGCGCCGCACTCCGAGCGTCCTTGCAACACCGTGGTGCATGGCCGATGATTCCTCTGCACTGCACACGGAAAGCCATGACATCTCTTGCGCCGCGTTCGCGCCGGCTGGCGTTGTCGGCCTGGCTGGTCGCTTTGCTGTTGATGCTGCCTGAGCCGGCACGCGCAGCGTCGCCGGACACGGTCGTCCTCGGTAGCGATCAGGAAGCCGTCTCCGTCACCGGCATCTGGATGCGGCGCATCTATGCCGAGGCCTTCAGGCGGCTCGGCATCCCGATCGAGTTCGCCGTCTATCCGACCAAGCGGCTGTCCACCACGCTCGACGAGGGCGGTATCGACGGGGAGTTCGTGCGCGTGCACGCTTATGCCGCGGCGCACCCGAATCTGGTTCGCGTCGAGGAGCCGGTGTTCAGTGTGCGGTTCGCCCTCTTCACCGCGAACCCGGCCTTGCGGCTCGATCGCCTCAGCGACTTGCCGGCGACGCCGTGGGTCGGCGCGCTGCGGCGCGGGGTCGGCGTGTGCGAGAACACGTTGAAGCCGCTGCTTCCCAGCGAGCGCCTGTCCGAGGTGACGACTCCCGAGCAAGGGCTCAATCTGCTGCTCGTTCAGCGCATCGCATTTTTGTGCGAAATCGACCTTGCGATGTGGGCGGTGCAGCAGTCTGCCGAATACAAGGGCGTGACCGGAATCCGCGTCCTGCTGCCGCTCGGCGAGCCGGTGCCGCTGTACCCGTATCTGCACCGCAAGCGCGCGGAATTGGCGACGCCACTCGCCGCGACGCTCAAGCAGATGAAGGCGGAGGGGTTGATCGAGCGTTATCGGAGGGAGGCGGCGAAAGAGTTTTCGGCGAAGTAGAGCTGTTCCTCAATTCCCCACCAAGCCATTGCGAATCGCATACACCGTCAACTCCGAGTTGTTCGCCAAGCCGAGCTTCTCGAGCACACGAGCGCGATAGACGCTGACGGTCTTCGGGCTCAGCATCAGCTCCTCGGCGATGTCCGACAGCCGCTTGCCCGATGCGATCATCACCAGCGTCTGCAGCTCGCGGTCCGACAGCTTTTCGTGCGCCATCTCGCTCATCGGCGTGGTCAGACTCTCGACCAGCATCTGCGCAATCTCCGGCGTGACGTACTTGCGGCCTTGCGCCACCGTGCGCACCGCGGCGACGATCAGCGCCGGGTCGCCGCCCTTGTTGACGTAGCCGAACGCGCCGGCGCGCAGCGCGCGGATCGCGTACTGGTCTTCGGGGTACATCGACACGACGAGCACGCGAAGCGACGAGCCTTCGTCCTTCAGCACATGCAGCACGTCGAGGCCGCTGCGGCCCGGCAGATTGATGTCAAGGACGAGCACGTCGCACGGCGTGGCGCGCATCAGCGTGCGCAGCTCGCCGTAGTCGCCGGCCTCGCCGACGACCTGGATGTCGCTCGCATCGGACAAGGTGTCGCGAATGCCGCGCCGGATCAACGCGTGGTCGTCGCAAAGAATCACCTTGATCATAGGTCTCCCCAGCCCGTCGGGTCTTCGATGTCCGGCCCCGGTGTCGGCGGCTCTGCAGTGTCGCCCGCCTCGTCGGCCTCTTGCAAGGGCACCGAGAGGATCAGCGTCGTGCCGCCTGGGCCGCTGCTCAGATCGACCCAGCCGCCGACCGTGCGCGCGCGCTCGTGCAGGCCGCGGATGCCGAACGAGCGCACTTTCGCAAGATCGTCCTGGCTCAGGCCACGGCCGTTGTCGCTGACTTCAAGCGACAGCACGCGGCCGGCCAGCGCGAGGTCGATCTCGACCCGCGTCGCCTGCGCGTGCTTGGTGACGTTGGTCAGAGCTTCTTGCGCGGTGCGGTAGGCCACCAGGGGAACACCCGCCGGCAGATGCTGGATCGAGGGCAACCCGGCGTGCGGGGTTCGCAGCACGCAAGAAACGCCGGTACGCTTTTCGAATCGGGCCGCCATCCACTGCAGCGCGGCGACCAGGCCTTGCTCGAGGATCGCCGGGCGCAGGTTGTGCATGATGCGCTGACTGGCTTCGATCGCGAGCGAGACCGTTTCGAGCGCACCGGCAGCCCGCGCCACGACTTCGGTCGTGTCGGAGTGACGGGCGATCCAGGCGAGGTCGAACTTCAGCGCGGTCAGCGACCCGCCGACGTCGTCGTGAATCTCGCGCGCGATCGCGGCGCGCTCCATCTCGACGCTGGTCTGCAAGTGCTGCGCGAGCTCATGCAAGCGCTGCTTCGACGCGCCGAGCTCGAGGTCGGCGCGTTCGCGGGCGCGCCGCGTCTCGCTCGCTTCGATGGCGTGAAAAATGGCCGGCACCAACCGCGCCAGATTGTTCTTCAGTAGATAGTCGCTGGCGCCGTTGCGCATCGCCTCGACCGCGGTGTCTTCGCCGATCTCGCCCGACACCAGCACGAACGGCACATCGCGCCCATACGCCTTCAGCAGGTCGAGCGCGACCAAGCCCGAGAAGCCGGGCAAGTTGTAGTCGGAGACGATCAGGTCCCACGGCTGCTCGAGCGCCCGCAGGTAGTCGCCTTCGCAGTCGACCCGCAAGGCCTCGACGGCGAGCGCGCCGCGCCGCAGGTGCGCGAGCATCAACTCGTGGTCGAGCTCCGAGTCTTCGAGGTGCAACAGTCGCAGCGGGCGATCGAGGAGGGAGGAGGACATGCGGCGAGTATGCCGCCAGCGCAGAGCCGGCCGTTGGCCGGCGCCGGCGTATCGCACAGCTCCCCTAACCTGCACTTGGACTGTCACCCATGTCCTCGCACACCTGTTACTCATCTCCCCGGTCTATACAGGAGGGGGCGCGGGGGAGCTGTGCGATAAGTCATGCCGGCCAGAGGCCGCCGTCGGCGCAATCCCGACCGCAGGTCGGAATTGCGCCACCTTTCCCCCGGTGATTTCGCTTATGTCCGCGCAGAGGCTGCCGAAAATGGCTGCTATGAGCAGGCCATTGCCTCGTTGGAACGCGTCCGTGCGCTGGGCGCGCGGCGAGGGCGATGCCACGCACAAGCCCATCGTGGAGCACGACGCTGATGAATAACGCCCAGGAGCAGCCCGCGGGGAGTCCGCTTCCGCTGCTGGCGGCTGCCGATTTGCAAGACCACTTGATGACGGCCACGAACGACCTCGACCGCCTGCAGACGCTGCTCGCCCAGTCATGCGACACCCTCCTGCAAAGCTTTCACGGTGCTTATCAGCAAGTGCAGACGCTGATGGACGCTGCGCCGGCCGACGCGAGCGCAAACCATGCCTATCAGGCCCGCATCCAGCAGCTCGGCCAGCAGCTCGGCGGCGCCGTCACCGCGCTGCAGTTCCAGGACATGGCCTCGCAATTGATCAACCACACGCACCAGCGCTTGCGCAGCTGCGCCGACCAGATTGCCCGCGTGACGATGGGCGACGACGAAGACGGCATGGCGATCGTCGAAGAAGCGCCGATTCGGCCCAACCCCGTGACGCAGGACGAGATGGACGCCGGTTCCATCACCCTCTTTTAAGAACCGTAGAGACTCTCGGAGAACGCTATGTACTCAATCCTCGCCGTCGACGACTCCGCCTCGATGCGACAGATGGTGACCTTCACGCTGAAGAGCGCGGGCTACAACGTGGTCGAGGCAGTCGACGGGCAGGACGCGTGGGAGAAGGCCGGCAAGAGCGACTTCGACCTCGTGCTCACGGACCAGAACATGCCGCGCATGGATGGCATCAGCCTCACGAAGAAGCTGCGCGACAACCCGAAGTTCAAGACCACGCCGATCCTGATCCTGACCACCGAGTCGAGCGACCAGATGAAGCAGGCGGGCCGCGGCGCGGGTGCGACCGGCTGGCTCGTCAAGCCCTTCGACCCAGCCAAGCTGATCGAAGTCATCAAGAAGGTTGTGCGCTGAGCGACAAGAACAACAAGGAGCAAGCACCATGGGCGAGATGTCATCGGAAGGGGCGAACCTCGGCGCAGGCATCGACCTGAGCCAGTTCTATCAGGTCTTCTTCGAGGAGGCCGGCGAGAACCTGGACCGCATGGAGCAGCAGCTGCTCGAGATCAACATCGAGCAGGCCGACGACGAAGAGCTGAACTCGATCTTCCGCTGCGCGCATTCGGTCAAGGGCGGCGCCGCGACCTTCGGCTTCGCCGACGTCGCCGAGCTGACCCACCAGATGGAGACGCTGCTCGACAAGCTGCGCCGCCACGAGCTCGCACCGACCGCGCCGATGGTCGACGTGCTGCTCGAAGCCGGCGATGCACTGCGTGCACAGCTGGCGCGCCACCAAGGCGGCGGCGGCGCCGAGATCGACACCACCGAGCTGCTATTCAACATCCGCGCGATGGCCGCCGGCGAGAAGCCGCCGGCACCGATGCACGCCGGCAGCGCGCCGGTTCGCACCTCGGTGCTCGCGCAGCCGGTCGCTGAAGCGCCGCGGCGCGCCTTGCCCAACGTCGACCCGGCGAGGCATGCACGCTCGCTCGAGCTGCGTGTCGGCCCGATGGAGAACCCGGCTGACGCCGACAACCTCGTCGAGCTGTTCCAGGAAATCGTCGACCTCGGCACGATCGAGCCGATCGACGGCGGCCAGCCGTGCGACGGCATGCGCCGCTTCAAGATCATCACCAACAGCTGCGACAGCGACCTGCTGGACCTGTTCACCTTCCACGTCGCGCGCGAGCTGGTCGCGCTGATGCCGCTCGGCCCCGGCTACGGCTTCCACGAGGGCGCGCCCGGCGTTCCCGAAGAGGTCGCTGAAGACCCCGGCTACGGCTTCTTCGACGACTCGCCCGGCGCACCCGGCAGCGTCAGCGCGACCGAAGTGCCCGAAGCGGCTCCGGTTCCCGAAGTCATCGAGTCGATCAGCAAGCCAAGCGCGATCACTCGCGCCGCGCGCGCCGAGAAAGCGCCGGCGGCGATCGAATCGTCGACGCTGCGCGTCTCGGTGGAAAAAGTCGACCAGCTGATCAACCTCGTCGGCGAGCTCGTCATCACGCAGGCGATGCTGGCGCAAAACAGCAAGCAGATCGACCCGGCGCTGTTCCAGCAAATGGTCGCCGGCCTCGCCGACCTCGATCGCAACACCCGCGATCTGCAGGAATCGGTGATGTCGATCCGCATGATTCCGATGTCGATCGTGTTCAACCGCTTCCCGCGCATGCTGCGCGACCTCGCCGGCAAGCTCGGCAAGAAGGTCGATTTCGTGACGCACGGCGAAGCCACCGAGCTCGACAAGGGACTGGTCGAGAAAATCACCGACCCGCTGACGCACCTGGTGCGCAACTCCTGCGACCACGGCATCGAGCAGCCTCAAGAGCGCCTCGCCAAGGGCAAGCCCGAAACCGGCACGATCACGCTATCGGCGTCGCACCAGGGCGGCTCGATCGTCATCGAAGTGCGCGACGACGGCAAAGGCCTGAACCGCGCCAAGCTGCTTGCCAAGGCGCGCGAGCGCGGTATCGCCGCGCCCGACACGATGACCGACATCGAGGTCTGGAACCTGATCTTCGAGCCCGGCTTCTCGACTGCCGAAGTCGTCACCGACGTGTCGGGCCGCGGCGTCGGCATGGACGTCGTGAAGAAGAACATCACCGCGCTCGGCGGCACTGTCGAGATCGACTCGGCCGAGGGCTACGGCATGCGCGTCTCGGTGCGCCTGCCGCTGACGCTGGCGATCATGGACGGCATGAGCGTGGGCGTCGGCGACGAGGTCTACATCCTGCCGCTGTCGTCGGTGGTCGAGTCGTTCCAGGTCGAAGAGCAGACGATCAAGACGATCGGCGGGTCAGGCCGCGTCGTCGAAGTGCGCGACGAGTACATGCCGGTCATCGGGCTCGAAGATGTGTTCCAGGTGCCGCGCTTCGACTTCGAGCACATGGCCGGAATCATGGTCGTCGTCGAAGCCGAGGGCGGCCGCGTCGCGCTGCTGGTCGACGAGCTGCTCGGCCAACAGCAAGTCGTCGTGAAGAACCTCGAAGCCAACTACCGCAAGGTCAACGACGTGTCGGGCGCCACCATCATGGGCGATGGCCGCGTCGCGCTGATTCTGGATATCGGCAGCTTGGTGCGGCGCTCGCGGCACTGAGCACATCCGAGCGGCGGAGCCCCCGCAGACACGGGCCCGCAACGAAAACGAGACAGGACGTCGGATGAATCTCAACAACTTTAAGATGGCCAGCCGGCTGACGCTCGGCTTCGGCTCGGTGCTCGCGCTGCTGCTGCTGATCGTCGCGATCTCGTACGTCTGCCTGGTGCGAACGCAAAGCGACATGGACGCAACGCTCGCGATGGAGCGGCAGGCGAGCCTCGCCGACGAGTGGATGCTGAAGACGCAGCTGAACGTCGATCGGCGGATCGCAGTCGCCAAGTCGGCCGGCCAGCCCGACGTCGAGGCGCACTTCAACCCGCTGATGGACCAGACGGTCGCGCAAATCGGCGAGCTGCAAAAGACGCTCGAAGCGGCGATCAGCGACACCGAAGGCAAGGCGCTGCTCGCGGCCATCGCCGACAAGCGCAAGGCTTACCAGGTGATCCGCGACCAGATGAACGCTTTTCTGAAAAACGCCGACCAGCCTGCCGCCGAAGCGCTGCTGAAGGAAAAGATGCTGCCGGCATCGGTCGCGTACCTCGGCTCGGTCAGCGATCTGCAAAAGCACGAGCGCCGGCTCGCCGCAGCGCGCAGCGACGAGGTTCGATCGGCTCTTCGACTGGCGAAGTTGCTGTTGATCGGCTTGTCGGCCGCGAGCCTGCTGCTGGGCGCCTGCATGGCGCTCGTGATCACCCGCTCGGTGACGCGCCCGCTGCAGGAAGCCGTGGCTGCCGCGCATGTCATTGCGAACAACGACTTGTCGCAGTCGCTCGACTCGCCACGCCGCGACGAGCTCGGCGAGCTGCTGCGCGCGTTGGGACAAATGCAATCGTCGCTGCGCCAGATGGTGGGTCAGGTGCGCGTCACGACCGACAGCATCTCGACCGCGTCGACCGAGATCGCCTCGGGCAATCAGGACCTGAGCGCGCGCACCGAGCAGACCGCGAGCAACCTGCAGCAGGCTGCCTCGTCGATGGAGCAGCTCACCGGCACCGTCAAGCAGTCCGCCGACTCGGCACGCCAAGCGAATCAGCTTGCCTCGTCGGCGGCTGAAGTCGCCGCACGCGGTGGCCAGGTCGTCTCGCAGGTCGTCTCGACGATGGACGAGATCAACGCGAGCTCGAAGAAGATCGCCGACATCATCGGCGTCATCGACGGCATCGCGTTCCAGACCAACATCCTTGCGTTGAACGCTGCGGTCGAAGCCGCGCGTGCGGGAGAGCAAGGCCGCGGCTTTGCGGTGGTCGCCGGCGAAGTGCGCAACCTCGCGGGCCGCTCGGCCGAAGCGGCCAAAGAGATCAAGGGCCTGATCGGCGCGAGCGTCGAGCGGGTCGAAGCCGGCTCGCGGCTCGTCGGTGACGCCGGCAAGACGATGCAGGAGATCGTCGGCTCGGTGCAGCGTGTGACCGACATCATCGGCGAGATCACCGCCGCAGCGGCCGAGCAAAGCGACGGCATCGCGCAGGTCAACACCGCCGTCGTTCAGCTCGATCAGATGACGCAGCAGAACGCCGCGCTGGTCGAGGAGAGTGCGGCTGCCGCCGAGAGCCTCAAAGATCAGGCCGGCAAGCTGTCGCAGGTCGTCGGCATGTTCAAGCTCGTCGCCGGCGCATCTGTGAGCACCGTGAGCAACGTGAGCGCAGCGAGCCCACCGGTCGCGAAGGTCGCCGCGCATGTGCAGGCGACGCAGCAGGTGATCGCGAAGGCGCGCGCAGAGTCATCGGCGAAGGATGCGCCGAAGCGCGCCGCACCGGCGAAGCCTGTCGCAGCGGCGCAATCCAAGCCGGCGGTCGAAATCAAGCCGGCGACCCCCGTCTTCAGCGACACCAAGCCGCTGCCGCGCCCTGCCCCACCGTCCACGCCCGCACCCTCAGGCTCGACTGCGCCTGATGGCGATTGGGAAACCTTCTGACCGCCGTCGCATCGCTTCGAAAGGAAGACCATGAACATGATCACCGACGCCACCCATGTGGCCCAGCATGAAGCGGCCCGCGCCGCGGCCGCCGCCGGCGGCGAGTTCCTCACCTTCCGCCTCGGCGCCGAGGAGTACGGCATCGACATCCTGAAGGTGCAGGAGATCCGCTCCTACGAGCAGCCCACCCGCATCGCCAACGCGCCGCCGTTCGTCAAGGGGGTGGTGAACCTGCGCGGCGTGATCGTGCCGATCGTCGACCTGCGCTTGAAGCTCGCTTGCGAGACCGCCGAGTACAACAGCTTCACCGTCGTCATCGTGCTCAACGTCAGGGGCCGCGTCGTCGGCGCGGTCGTCGACTCGGTGTCCGATGTGCTCGAGCTGGGTGCCGGCACGGTCAAGCCCGCCCCCGAGATGAGCACCGCGGTGGACACCAGTTTCATCACCGGCATCGGCAGCATCAACGAGCGCATGCTGATCCTGATGGACATCGAGGCGTTGATGTCGAGCGCGGAGATGGGGTTGATCAACGACGCCAGGCACTGAAAGCGACCGACCATGACAACGATCACCGCGGCTCCCGGCTCCATCGCGAAACGGGTCTCCGTCGCCGGCTGCATCAGCGTCGCGCTGGTGCTGTTCGGCATTTGCGCGGTGATGAGCGTCGTGGCCACCGACTTGTCGCGCCAGCGCATCGTGACCTGGGTCGGTGACAAGTCGCAATCGGTGTCCGATGTCGCCGACGCGTTCGACGCGACCTCGCGCGCGACGATCCAGCGCCTGTTCAGCGTCTTCAAGCAGGACTTCGACACCACCTTCACCCACGACGATGCGACCGGCGACATGTGCACCTTCGGCACCTCGCTGAAGGACAACTTCTCGGCAGTCGACAAGTTCAGCCAGATCACCGGCGGCGTCGCGACGGTGTTCTCGCGCAAGGACGACGACTTCGTCCGCATCACGACCTCGCTGAAGAAAGAGAACGGCGAGCGCGCGCTCGGCACGCTGCTCGGCAAGCAGCACCCCGCATTTGCCGGCCTGCTCGAAGGCAAGACCTATGTCGGCCGCGCGATGCTGTTCGGCAAGCCGTACATGACGCTTTACGAGCCGGCGCGCGATGCGAGCGGCAAGATCGTCGGTGCGCTGTTCGTCGGCCTCGACTTGAGCGCATTCCAGACTTCGCTCGAAGCGCTGGCCAACGACATTAAGTTCTTCGAAAGCGGCGGCGTCTACGTCATCGACCCGAAGAAGTCACTCGCCGACGCGGTGTTCGTCGTTCACCCGAGCGCCAAGGGCAAGAAGGTCAGTGAAGCATTTCCCGGCAGCGAGAAATTCTTGGCCGAGCTCGAGAAGGCCGGCGACGCCCCCGCGATGCATGCGATGTCGCTGCTGGGCAAGCCCGGCAGCGATCGTTGGGCCATCCTGCGCAAGAACAAGAACAACGGCTGGTGGGTCGTCGGCGAAGTCTCGGACGGCGAGGCGATGCGCACCCACTGGTCGACGCTGATCACCTTCTGGGTCGTGCTCGGTGGCGCCACCATCGCATTGAGCTTCGGCCTGTTCGTGATGATGCGCCGCTGGGTCGCGCGACCGCTGCAGCAGCTCACCCGGGCCGTCACCGCGCTGTCGGCCGGCGACCTGACGCAGCCCTTCCACAGCGAACAGCGCGACGAGATCGGCCACCTGATCCGCGAAGTCGAATCGCTGCGCGGCCAGTTCCAGCAGACGCTTGGCAGCGTGCGCAATTCGGTCGACTCGATCACCAACGCGAGCAGCGAAATCGCGACCGGCAACCAGGACCTGAGCGCGCGCACCGAGCAGACCGCGAGCAACCTGCAGCAGGCTGCATCGTCGATGGAGCAGCTCACCGGCACCGTCAAGCAGTCCGCCGACTCGGCACGCCAAGCGAATCAGCTCGCCTCGTCCGCAGCTGAAGTCGCCGCACGCGGCGGCGCCGTCGTCTCGCAAGTGGTGAGCACGATGGACGAGATCAACGCGAGCTCGAAGAAGATCGCCGACATCATCGGCGTCATCGACGGCATCGCGTTCCAGACCAACATCCTTGCGTTGAACGCTGCGGTCGAAGCCGCACGTGCGGGAGAGCAAGGCCGCGGCTTTGCGGTCGTCGCCGGCGAGGTTCGCAACCTCGCGCAGCGCAGCGCCGAAGCGGCAAAGGAAATCAAGGCGCTGATCGGCGCCAGCGTCGACAAGGTCGACTCGGGCTCGCGCCTCGTTGCCGACGCCGGCAAGACGATGCAAGAGATCGTCAGCTCGGTGCAGCGCGTGGCCGACATCATCGGCGAGATCAGCGCCGCGTCGTCGGAACAAAGCGACGGCATCGGACAAGTCAATACCGCGGTCGTTCAGCTCGATCAGATGACCCAGCAAAACGCGTCACTGGTCGAGCAAAGCGCAGCCGCGGCAGAGTCACTGAAGGAACAGGCCGTGAAGCTGACCGAAGTGGTCAGCGTGTTTCGGTTGACTTCGGCCTGAATCGCCCCTGTGTTATCCCCTCTCCCAGAGGGAGCGGGTGAAATGCAGATCACTCCACCATCGCACTGCGCAGCGTCTCCACCACCGGTCGACGCAGCACTTCGCGCAAGCCCCACCAGCCCGCAGCCAACGCGAGCAACGCGCCGGCGACGCCGCCGACCAGCGGCACCCACGGCGACGCGTTCCAGCTGAACTCGAACGCATAGCGCGCCAGCGACCAGCCGACTGCCATCGCCGCCGCCGACGCGAGCACGCCGGCCAATGCGCCGACGCCGAGCAGCTCGGCGCGCTGCACTTGAGCGAGCAGCCGACCGCTCGCGCCCATCGCCCGCATGATCGCGAACTCGCGCGCTCTCGCTTCGCGCGTCGCCGTCACCGCAGCGAACAACACGACCAGACCGGCCGCGAGCGTGAAACCGAACAAGAACTCGACCGCGCGAATGACTTGATCGAGCACGCGCTGAATCTGGGCGATCGATGCCGACACGTCGACATTCGTGATGTTCGGAAATTCGCGGCTCAGCGCGTTGTCGAAACTCGCGCCTTGGGGTGAAGGAGGCGGCGCCTTGAACGCCGCGATGTAGGTGATCGGCACATCGCTCAGCTGCGCGCGCGTGAACATCACGAAGAAGTTCACCCGCATCGAGCTCCAGTCGACACGCCGCAGACTGGTGATGCGACCCTCGCTTGCCTGACCGCCGATGTCGTAGCGCAGCATGTCGCCGAGCTTCAGGTTGAGCGTTTTGGCGAGACCCTCTTCGACGCTCAATCCGTCGGCCTCGTCTGCCGTCCACTTGCCGCTGCTCACCTGGTTGTGCTCGGGCAGCGCGGCCGCATGGCTCAAATTGAACTCGCGGTCGACGAGTCGCTTGGCGCGCTCTTCGACATAGCTCTCGGGTGAGATCGGCTTGCCGTTGACGGCGACGAGGCGGCCGCGAATCATCGGGTACCAGTCGAACCGCGTCACGCCGGCCGCATGCAGCCAGGCCTTGAACGGCTCACCCTGCTCGGGTTGCACGTTGATGACGAAGCGGTTCGGCGCATCGGGCGGCGTGGCTTGGCGCCAGCTGCTGATGAGGTCGGTGCGCAGCAGCACCAGCAACACGAGAGCGAGCAGACCGACGCTCAGGGCCGACACCTGCAGCACCGCAAAGGCCGGGCGCGCGGCGATCTGCCGGGTCGCGAGCACCAGCCAGCGCGGCGCGCGCGACTCGGGCACGGCGCGGCGCAGCAGCATCACCGCGAGCCAGCTCGTCAACGCGAACAGCGCGCCGGCCGCGGCGAAGCCGCCGACCGCGATCAGGCCGAGCGTCAAGTCCGACGACACCGCGAGCAGCAGCGCGGCGAAGCCGAGCGTTCCGGCAGCGAGCACCGCGATCGACGCCGGCTTCAACGCACCGACGTCGCGGCGGATCACGCGCAGCGGCGGCACGCGCGCCAGCTGCAACACCGGCGGCAGGCCGAAGCCGAGCATCAAGGTGAAACCCACGCCGATGCCGAACAATGCCGGCCAGACCGTGGCCATCGGCAATGCGGCGTCGACGAGCCCGGCAAGCAACCAGACGAAGACGTAGTGCACCGCGAAGCCGAGCAGCACGCCGGCGACGCTCGCGAGCGCGCCGACGAGGCCGAACTCGATCAGGTACTGCATGGCGATGCTGCGTTGCGGCTGGCCGAGCACGCGCAGCATCGCGCAGTCGTCGAGGTGGCGGTCGGCGAAGTCGCGCGACGCAATGCCCACCGCCACTGCGGCCAGCAAGGCCGCGAGCAGCGCGACGAGGTTGAGGAACTTCTCCGCGCGATCGAGCGTCTGCCGCATCTCGGGCCGGCCCGACGCGAACGACTCGACGCGCATGCCGCGCAGGCCGAGCGATTTGATCTGCGACTCGGCCCA
>VBCQ01000303.1 GCA_005882155.1 Betaproteobacteria bacterium | reverse complement strand
CTTTCGTGCGTTGATCCGCAGCGTCGCGAGGCCGGCCAGCACGAACGGCACGCCGACCCAGGCGAGGCGGGCAAAGCCGAGCTCGCCGGCGACTGCCCCCCCGATCGCCGCGCCGAGCGCGGTGCCGAAGTACAGCATCGACGAATTGAGCGACAGCAGGATCGGCGCTTGCGGCGGAGCGAGCGCCGCGAGGCGCGACTGCTGTGGCGTCATCATGCCGAAGCCAGCCGTGCCCCAGGTCATGAACACCGCGACCAGCAGCGCGTAGTGACCCTGCGTCAACGGCACCAGCAGCATCGTCGTGCCGAGCACGCTGAGCTGGACGACAAGCGTGCGGCGCGCGCCGAAGCGATCGTTGGCCCAGCCGCCGATCATCGTGCCGAGCACGCCCGACACGCCGAACAGCATCAGCGTCAGCGAGATGCGCTCGCCGGACATCGGCACCAGCGCTTGCAGCACCGGGCCGATGAACGAGAACACCATGAAGATCGCGATGAAGTAAAGCAGCGTCAGCGACAGTGTCCACAGCACCGACGCTTGCGCGAGCAGGCCGGGCAGGCTCTTGAAGCTCGCACCAGGCGCGGCGATGTGGCGTGGCAGCAGTCGCCAAAGCGCCAAGGAGCTTGCGAGCGCCGCGGCGGCGACGAGTGCGATCGGCCACTGCCAGCCGAAGCGAAAGCCGAGCCACGCGCCGAGCGGCACGCCGATCACGTAGCTCAGGCTGATGCCGAGAAAGACGAGTGCGAGGGCGCGGCCGCGCTGCGCCGGCTCGACCATCGCCACCGCGATGCCGGCCGAGATCGGGGTGAAGATCGCGCCGATGCCCATCAGCACTCGACCGAGCAGCAGCACGGGAAACGTCGGCGCGATCGCGCACAGCGCATTGCCGACAGCGAACAGCGCGAGCCCGAAGCACAGCGCACGCCGGCGCGGCCAGCTGCCGGTCAGCACCAGCGTCAGCGGCGCGAGCACGGCAGTCGACAAGGCGTAGACCGTCATTGCCTGGCCGGCCGTCGCAACGCTGACATGCAGCGCACTGCTCATCGGAGCGAGGATGCCGCTGAGCACGAAGGCCCCGGTCCCCATCACGAGATTGCACAGCGACAAGAGGTAGAGCAGGCGAGGCATGCGAGGCGGCATCGGGTGAGGCACCACCGTAGCAGAAAGCCCCCGGGTTCGCAGTGCAGCGACAATAGCGGCATGGCGCCCGCGTTCTGCGGTCTCGCCCCTTTCCCTCCAGGACACCAGCATGGCTCAGTACGTATTTACGATGAACCGCGTGGGCAAGACCGTTCCGCCCAAGCGCCAGATCCTCAAGAACATTTCGCTCAGTTTCTTTCCCGGCGCGAAGATCGGCGTGCTCGGCCTGAATGGCTCGGGCAAGAGCACGCTGTTGAAGATCATGGCGGGCCTTGACCACGACATCGAAGGCGAAGCCACGCCGATGCCGGGGCTGAAGGTCGGCTTCCTGCCGCAGGAGCCGCAGCTCGACCCCGACCAGACGGTGCGTCATGCGGTGGAGCAGGGCATCGGCGGCGTGCTCGCAGCGAAGGCGCGGCTCGACGAGGTGTATGCCGAATACGCCGACCCCGACGCCGACTTCGACAAGCTCGCCGCCGAGCAGCACGAGCTCGAGGCGATCATCGCCGCGGCCGGCTCCGAGAACACCGACCTGCAGCTCGAGCTCGCCGCCGATGCGTTGCGCCTGCCGCCGTGGGAGGCGCAGATCAGCGTGCTGTCGGGCGGCGAGAAGCGGCGCGTCGCGCTGTGCCGCCTGTTGCTCTCCAAGCCCGACATGCTGCTGCTCGACGAGCCGACCAACCACCTCGACGCCGAGTCGGTCGATTGGCTCGAGCAGTTCCTCAGCCGCTTCCCCGGCACGGTGGTCGCGATCACCCACGACCGCTACTTCCTCGACAACGCCGCCGAGTGGATCCTCGAGCTCGACCGCGGGTCGGGCATCCCGTGGAAGGGCAACTACAGCAACTGGCTGGAGCAGAAGGAAGCCCGCCTCGAGCAGGAGCAAAAGAGCGAAGACGCCCACACCAGGGCGATGAAGAAGGAGCTCGAGTGGGTGCGCTCCAACGCGAAGGGTCGCCAGGTGAAGAGCAAGGCGCGGCTGGCGCGCTTCGAAGAGCTGTCGGACATCGAATACCAGAAGCGCAACGAGACCAACGAGATCTTCATCCCGGTGGCTGACCGTTTAGGTCATGAAGTGATCGAATTCGTCAACGTCAGCAAAGGCTTCGGCGACCGCGTGCTGATCGACGACTTGAGCTTCAAGGTGCCGGCCGGCGCGATCGTCGGCATCATCGGGCCGAACGGCGCCGGCAAGTCGACGCTGTTCCGCATGATCTCGGGCAAGGAGAAGTCCGACAGCGGCACGGTCAAGGTCGGCCCGACGGTCAAGATGGCCTTCGTTGAGCAGAGCCGCGAGTCGCTCGAAGGCGACAAGACCGTCTGGCAGGACGTGTCGGGCGGGCTGGACAACATCACCGTCGGCAAGTTCGTGATGCCGTCGCGCGCCTACCTCGGGCGCTTCAATTTCAAGGGCAACGACCAGCAAAAGCTCGTCGGCAACCTGTCGGGCGGCGAGCGCGGGCGGCTGCACCTGGCGAAGACGCTGGCCAGCGGCGGCAATGTACTGATGCTCGACGAGCCGTCGAACGACCTCGACGTCGAGACCTTGCGTGCGCTCGAAGACGCGCTGCTCGAGTTCGCCGGCTCGATCATGGTGATCAGCCACGACCGCTGGTTCCTGGACCGCATCGCCACCCACATCCTCGCCTGCGAAGGCGATTCGAAGTGGGTCTTCTTCGACGGCAACTACCAGGAATACGAGGCCGACAAGCGCAAGCGCCTGGGTGAAGAAGGGGCGCGGCCGAAGCGCGTGCGATTCAAGGCTTTGAAATAAGTTCAAGCCGAGTTCAGGCTCCCATTGCAGGGACATCCCGATGTCGGAAATCGCTGCCAAGCGGCAATAATTGTCACTGAGCCGCGCGAGGAACGCGCTGAAAAAGCGCACAACAAGGCGGCACGAACGATGCTTCGTGTCGCCTGTTTTTATTCTGCAGTACCACCATGCGATACATCCATTCGTACCGTCCGGGCGCGCCTTCGGCGCTGCCGGTTGCAGCGCTTCTGGCCGCCCTGCTGACGGGTTGCGCTTCGTTGCCATCGCTTACGGCGCACGCCGAAAGCGCGACGCCGGCGAGCGCCGCGGCAAGCGCTTCGGCGTCGCGCGCCGCAGCAGCCGCAGCCGCCTCGCACGGGCCTTCGTCGCTGCGCCCGTTCGCCGAGGTGATCAAGGACGCGACGCACATCGACGGCCTGTTCTCGCTCTGGCAAAAGGACGACAAGGTGTGGCTCGAGCTGAAGCCGAGCGACCTCAATCAGCCATTCTTCATGTCGCCGAAATACAAGTCGGGCATCGGCGAGCGCCAGTTCTACGGCGGCCTGATGGGCGAGGAAGTCGTCATCGAATTCCGCCGCGTCCACAACCAACTGCAGATGCTGGCGCGCAATACCGAGTTCGTCGCCAAAGCCGACACGCCGACCGGGCGCGCGGTCGATGCGGCGTTCTCGCCGAGCTTGCTCGCAAGCACCAGCGTGCTGAGCCAGCCGCACCCGGATCGCAAGTCGGTGCTCGTCGAGGCCAATGCCTTGTTCGTCAACGACATGCTCGGTCTGGGCATGCAGTTGCAGCGCGCCTATCGCCAGGGCTATTCGCTCGACACCCGCAACTCGGCGATCACCGCGGTGCGCGCGACGCCCGACCTCGTCGTCCTCGAAGTGCTGAGCCATTACGCGACCGGGTCGATCGCGCCGCCGCAGTCGGGCATGCCGCCGGGCATGCCGGGGCCCAGCGTCCCGCGCTCGGTGCCCGATGCGCGCAGCCTGTTCATGAACCTGCACTATTCGATCGCCAAGCTGCCCGAGCAGACTATGCGCACGCGCAAGGCGGACGCACGGGTCGGCTACTTCACGACCAGCATCACCGACTTCACCGACGACCTCGCGCGCTCGCCGCGCCAGCGCTTCGTTAACCGCTGGCGTCTCGAGAAGAAGGACCCGGCTGCGGCGCTGTCCGAGCCGGTCAAGCCGATCACCTTCTGGCTCGACAGGACGATCCCCGAAAAGTACCGCGCGCCGATCACGGCCGGCGTGCTCGAATGGAACAAGGCCTTCGAGCGCATCGGCTTCAAGAACGCGGTGCGCGTCGAAGTGCAGCCCGACAACGCCGACTGGGACACGCTGGACTTCGGCCGCGCGTCGATTCGCTGGATGACCAACGCGAGCCCGACCTTCGGCGCGATCGGGCCGAGCCACGTCGACCCGCGATCGGGTGAGATCCTCGACGCCGACATCGGCGTCGAGAGCCTGTCGTCGCGCAACCAGCGGGCGTTGCGCGCGCAGGTGCTGGCGGCTCCGATCGTCGACGTGCAAGCGCCGCAGCCCGCGCCGACGGGCTTGCGCGGCGCGCATGCGATGGCGTTCTGCGATTTCGCCGATCAGGCGGCCGAGCAGCTGAGCTACGCGCTCGACGTGCTCGAGGCGCGCGGCGACATCGATCCGGCAAGCCCCGAGGCCGAGAAATTCGTTTACGACTATCTGAAAGACGTGACGATGCACGAGGTCGGCCACACGCTCGGGCTGCGCCACAACTTCCGCGCGTCGCGCGTCTACACCGACAAGCAGCTCGCCGACCCGGTGTTCACCGCCGCGAACGGCATCGCCGGCTCGGTGATGGAATACGCGCCGGTCAATCTCGCCGGGCCCGGCGTGCCGCGCGATCGCCAGGGCACGCCGTTCAACACGACGCTCGGGCCCTACGATTACTGGGCGATCGAGTACGCCTACAAACCGCTCGCCGCCGAGCATGAGGACGCGGAGCTCGCGAAGATCGCAGGGCGCAGCGGCGAGCCGGCATTGGCGTACGGCACCGATGAAGACAACTTCCTCGGCGTCGATCCCGAGTCGCTGCAATTCGACCTCGGCTCCGACGTCGTTGCGTTCGCGCGCAAGCGCCTCGACATCGCGCGCGATCTGTTGACGCGCCAGGAAACGCGCCAGCTCACGGCCAACGAAGACTATTCGGTGCTGCGCCGCTCGGTGTCGTATGCGCTGCGCGACATGGGCCGTGTCGCCAGCGTGCTGACGCGCCAGATCGGCGGCGTGCGCACGCTGCGCGATCACGCCGGCACTGGCCGCGATCCGCTGCTGCCGGTGCCAGCCGACGAGCAGCGCGCCGCACTGACGGTGCTCGCGTCGGGCTTCCTCTCGGCCGACAGCATCAGTGTCTCGCCGACCTTGCAACGCAAGCTCGCGGTCGACTACCAGGAGCGCACCGACGCGGTGTTCCGCGGCGAGGCGATGGGCGCAACCGACTTCTCGCTCGCATCGCAAGTCATCGAGCTGCAGCGTGGCGTGCTGGGCCAGTTGCTGAGCGACAGCGTCGCGTCGCGTCTGCTCGACAGCGAGTCGAAGTCGCCGAAGAACGCGCTGCGCCTGTCCGAGCTGTACAGCCGGCTCGACAAGTCGGTGTGGAGCGAGCTCGGCGGCCACGGCGACGTGCCGCCGCTGCGCCGCGAATTGCAGCGCGAGCATGTCAACCGCGTCGCGGGCATGCTGCTGCGGCCGAATTCGCTGAGCCGCGCCGACGCGCGCAGCCTCGTTCGCTCGCAGGCGCAGGCGCTGCTCGTGAAGATCAACGCCGCGTCCAAGCGCAGCGGCCTGAGCGCCGAGGCGAAGGCGCATCTGCAAGACAGCGCCGACACGCTGGCCCAGGCGTTGGCCGCAAAGCTTCAACGCGCGGGAACGTGACCTGTCGTCCCCGCGAAGGCGGGGATGACGTCAGCTTCGCGGGGACGCATGCATGCCGTCACTCGCCCCTCCAAAACCGCGGTCCATCGCATCCCGGCTGAACTTGCCTTGGAACTCGCGATGGCCGGCGGTATCGTGCGGCCATGAACTCACCCGACGCGACTGCACTCTCCACCCTCGCCGCGCTGACCTTGAAGCGCGTGCTCACCGTGCTGGCGCTCGCGTTCGCTGTCGCTGCGCTGCTGAACCCGCTGTTCATCACGCCGTTCATCGTGCTGCTCGGCCGCACGATGGTCATCGCGATGGTGCTGCTGCTGGTCTTCATCGCGGCCGGCCACTGGCGGCAGACCTGGTTGCCCGTGTGGCTGGTGCGCGTGCTCGCGGTCGGTCTGGCGGCGCCGGTCGCGACCTTCATCGTCTACCTGCCCGCGGTGGGTGGCGACGTGAGGGCCGTGCTCAGCAATGAATGGCGGCTGTCGGGCTTCATCCTGATCGCGTTGTCGAGCCTGATGGTCGGCACGCTGCTTGCGCTCGGCTCGCTGTACCGCGAGCGCGATGCACAGGCGCGCAGCCAGAGCCTTCAGTTCGCGCTCGAGCGCAGCACGCTCGAGCGGCAAGCGCTCGACGCGCAGCTGCGCTTGCTGCACGCGCAAATCGAGCCGCACTTTCTGTTCAACACGCTGGCCAATGTGCAGGCGCTCGTCGAGGCGGGCTCGCCGCAGGCCGCGGCCGTGCTGAAGAGCCTGATCGCCTACTTGAAGGCGGCGATGCCGCGCCTCAACGACGACAAGGCGACGCTCGGCGACGAGCTCGATCTCGTCAAGGCCTACCTCGAGCTGATGCACATGCGAATGCCCGACCGGTTGCGCTTCGAGCTGCGCGCTGCCGACGACCTGCGCGCGCTGCGCTTTCCGGCGATGGCGCTTCTGACACTCGTCGAGAACGCGATCCGTCACGGCATCGACCCGACCGAGCAGGGTGGCGTCATCGAGGTCGGTGCGCGGCGTGAGGCGGGTGGCACCGCAGTGCGCGTCTGGGTCAGCGACAGCGGCGCCGGCATGAGCGAAACAGCGGCGGCCGGCACCGGCCTCGCGAACCTGCGCGCGCGCCTGAAAGCGTTTTACGGCGAGACGGCGCAAGTCGAGTTGCTGGAGAATGCGCCGCACGGCCTGCGCGCCGAACTCGTGCTTCCGACATGACTCCCAAGGCCTTGATCGCCGACGACGAACCGCTGCTGCGCGAACGCTTGCGCGCTCACCTGGCGCGCGTCTGGCCCGAGCTCGAGGTAGTGGCCGAAGCGCGCAACGGACGCGAGGCGGTCGAGCTGTTCGACCTGCATCTGCCGCAAATCGTTTTCCTCGACGTGCATATGCCGGGGATGAACGGCATCGACGCGGCGCGCTCGATTGCACGGCGCGCGCAAATCGTCTTCGTCACTGCGCACGAGCAGTACGCGCTGCAAGCTTTCGAGCAGGGTGCAGTCGATTACCTCGTGAAGCCGTTCGACGAGTCGCGCCTGGCCGACACGGTGCAGCGATTGCGCGATCGCTTGGTGAGGCCGGCAACGTCAGAGAGCAGCGGGCTCGACGCGGTGATCGACCAACTGTCGGGCGAGCTGCGCAAGCGCGCAGCGACGCGCAACTACTTGCAATGGATCAAGGCGTCGGTCGGCACCAGCGTGCGGCTGATTCCGATCGAGCAGGTGGCCTACCTGAAGGCCGACGAGAAGTACACGCTGGTCGCGTGGGAAGGCGGCGAGGCGTTGATACGCAAGACCATTCGCGAGCTCGCCGACGAGCTCGATCCCGAGCGCTTCGCGCAGGTCCATCGCTCGGTGATCGTCAATCTGCATCAGGTCGCGCAAGTGAACCGCGGCGCGAATGAAACGGCCGAGATCCAGCTGAAGGGCCGCAAGGAGCTGCTGCCGGTCAGCCGCAGCTTCGTGCACGTGTTCCGCCAGATGTGACGCGCGGCGTCGCGCATCACTGGGCTTCGGTCTCGGACTGCGCTTGAGCGACTTGCTTCGCGTCGACCGGCGCCGACGCGACGCGCTTGCCCGTCACGACGACGCGTTCGAGATGAACGACTTGCGGCTCGGGCTGTTCCAGCATGGCCGATCCGATGGCCAGCGTGCCTGCTGCGAGCATGCAGAAGGTGAGGGCGGCTGAGAAAGTGCGGTCGAACATGATGGGCTCCGTTGGGTTGTCTGCAACGCCTTGGATGAAGCGTTGAGTGGACTTTAGGGAGCGCACCGCAGCCGCGCCAGCGCGCTGCGACGAACTGCGGAATGCAGGGGCTGAAGCGTTGCTATTCAAGATGGATTTCAAGTCGGCCGCGGTTCGTGCCGATATCCAGACCATGAAACTCATCACGAGCCATGGCGCGCGCGCCGGACTTTCACTCGGCCAGCGCTTTGCGTTCGGCTTCGCGTTGATCCTCGCCTTGCTGATCGTCGTCTCCGGCGTCGGTCAATGGCAGATGTCGGCGATGGGCGGCCAGCTCAAGGGCATCGTCGAAGTGCGCAACCGCCAGATGGCATTGGCCAACCACATGATCGAGCAGGTTGACGAGATGGCGATCCTGCTGCGCACGTTGACGCTTCTGACCGAAGTGAAAGAAGTCGACAAGCAGGTCAAGCTGCTCGAGCAGGCGACAGCTGACTACACGCGCACCGAGACCGAACTGGCGCAGGCGCTCGACGCGAATGGCGCGAGCGGCGCCGAGCGCGAGCTGTTCAAGAAGATCGAGGCCGTGCGCGCGAAGACGCTGCCGCTGATCGCCAAGGCAGCCAAGCTGGGCATTGAAGGAGCGACGCCCGAAGCAACGATCGTCGTGATGCAAGACGTGCGTCCGGTCGAGCACGAGTGGCGCAAGCTGGTGGCCGAACTGATCGCGCGCGAAGCCAGTCTCACCGGCGAGGCGTTCGAAGCCGCGCAGCGCAGCCAGGCGATGGCGCGCGTGGTGCTGATCGGCGTCAGCGTGCTCGCGGTCGCGCTCGGCAGCTTGCTCGCCTGGCGCTTGACGCTCGGCGTGCTGCAGCCGGTCGCACAGGCGATCCGCGTGACCGAGCGCATCGCGGAAGGCGATTTGTCGACGTCGGTCGACACCGATCGCGGCGATGAGCTCGGTCGCCTGCTCGGTGCGGTGAGCGGCATGCAGGACCGGCTGCGCACGCTGGTCGGCGACATCCGGCGATCGGCGGAGTCGATCTCCAGCGCGTCGACCGAGATCGCCAGCGGCAACCACGACCTGAGCCATCGCACCGAGCAACAGGCGGCGAGCCTGCAGAAAACTGCAACGAGCATGGACCAGCTCACCGGCACCGTGCGGCACAACGCCGATTCGGCGCGCCAGGCCGATCAGCTCGCGAGCTCGGCGTCGCAGATCGCCGCACGCGGCGGTGCCGTCGTCGCTCAGGTGGTCAGCACGATGGCCGACATCTCGGCCAGCTCGAAGAAGATCGCCGACATCATCGGCGTCATCGACGGCATCGCATTCCAGACCAACATCCTCGCGCTGAACGCCGCGGTCGAAGCCGCCCGTGCCGGCGAGCAAGGCCGTGGTTTCGCGGTGGTGGCCGGCGAGGTGCGATCGCTGGCGCAGCGCAGCGCCGAAGCGGCCAAGGAAATCAAGGCGCTGATCGGCGCGTCGGGCGAGCGTGTCGACTCCGGCGCAAAGCTGGTCGGCGATGCCGGAACGACGATGCGCGACATCGTCGCGTCGATCCAGCGTGTGACCGACATCATGTCGGAGATCACCGCGTCGACCACCGAGCAAAGCAGCGGCATCGGCCACGTCAGCGGCGAAGTCAAGCAGCTCGATCAGATGACGCAACAAAACGCCGCGCTGGTCGAGCAAAGCGCTGCCGCGACCGAAAGCCTGAAGGAACAAGCGCAGCGCTTGGCGCAGGCGGTGCGTGCTTTTCGCCTGCTTGGCGAGCAAGCGGCGGCTTGAATTCCTCCGTGTTGCCTGTGGTCTCTGTGGTGAAAAACCTCAGCTTTCCAGCGGCCGGCGCGTGACGTAGTAA
>VBCQ01000304.1 GCA_005882155.1 Betaproteobacteria bacterium | reverse complement strand
CTGGCGACGCAGTGATCCTCGATGCGGCCCCGATCTTCGATGGCTACACCGTCGACACCTCGTACTCAATGCGCTTCGGTGGCGGCGGCGTGCCGGCGGCGCTCGACGAGGCGCTGGCCGACTTGCGTTCTCTGATCCTCGATCGCGTGCGCCAAGGCCACACGATGCGCGCGATCGCGCGCGACGTCGACGCCGACATCCAGCGGCGCGGGTTGCAGAACTGCCATCGCAAGCACATCGGCGCCGTGCTCGGGCACCGCGTCACACGAGAGAAGCGCGCCTTCCTGCGCGGCCGCAAGGTCTGGGGCCTGGCGCCGCGGCAGGTCGGCTGGTTCTTCATCAACAGCTACCGCTCGATGCGCGGCAAGCCCGAGCTCAGCCCCAATTGGAATCACACGCGTCAAAGCGATTGCGCACCGCCGGACGGCCTGTGGGCCATCGAGCCGCATGTCGCGCAAGACGGCTTCGGCGCCAAGTTCGAGGACATTCTGGTCGTGCAGGATGGCGCGGCGTACTACCTCGACGACGATCTGCCGCATACGCGGCGCTGGGGTCGCTAAGCCGAGCCGTCGATGACCGCCCGCGCAATCGATGCCGCGGCCGGCGTCAACTCGGGCAGCCGGTCGGCGCGGCCTTGCTCGATCGCCTGCAGGATCAATTCATTGACGGCGCCGACGATGCCCATCGCGAGCGGCGCGGCGAGCGGCTGGCGGCGCTTCGCCTTGCCCGGCGTGTTGACGACTTGCAGGATGAAGTCCGCCAGATGCTGATTGGCCCGGCGGCGCGCCTGCAGCCCTTCGCTGCCGAGGCCGAGGATCGCGATGAACAAGGTGCGCAGCAGCACCAGGTTGCTAAGCGCGCAGCGCCTGTTCCACTTGCTCGTGCCAATCGCGCGCCGGGTCGATCGCGGCTTTCAGCACACCCAGCGCCTGTTCGCTTGCCGCTTCGTACAGCGCAATCAGGCAGTCGGCCTTGGTCGCGAAGTGCTCGTAGAAAGTGCGGCGCGACACGCGCGCCTCGGCCGCGAGGTCGGCGATCGTCGTCTCGGCGTAGCCCTTGCGCGCGACGGCGTGAGCCATCGCGTCGAGCAGGCGGCGGCGGTGGTCAGTATCGGCCGTAACGGTGTCTGCAGCGGGCATGGAGATGGCACGGGCTTCGAGTTGGTACTTGACAGTACCACAATCGAGCGGCACATTGACTCCTGTTTGGTACTGACTCGTACCAGTTTCATGAAACGGGAGACACGCAATGACATCGCTGGTGGTTCGCCGCTTGTTGATCGATCTCGAAGTGCCGTTCGCTCGCCACTGGAACGGCGGCGACGCGTTCCGCTCAGCTTATTTCAACGCGCTGTCGATGAGCTTCCCGGTCGGCGAGCAGCTCTTCATCGACTCGGTGCGCGCGGGCGTCAAAGCCTTGTCGGACGAGCAGCGCGCGGCTTTCGAGCCCGAGGTCCAAGGCTTCGTCGGGCAAGAAGCGACGCACCGGCGCATTCATGCGCTGTTCAATGCGCAGCTTGCTCAGCAGGGCTACACGAACACCTGGGAAGGGCGCATCGTCAAGCGGCTGAAGCTGCTCGAGTCCGTGGCCGACCCGCGTGCGGCCGTCGCGATCACCGCCGCCACCGAACATTTCACCGCGATCTTCGCGCAGCACATGCTCGAGCATCCGCAGGCGGTGGAGGGCGCGGAGCCGCGGTTGCAGGCGCTGTGGCACTGGCACGCGTGCGAGGAATCGGAGCACCGGAGCGTGGCGTTCGACCTCTACCGCGCGATGGGCGGCAGCGAGCTGTGGCGGCGCCGGCTGATGCGCTTGGTGACCTGGCACTTCACGACCGACGTGCTGCGCCAGACTGCACGCAACCTCTGGCACGACGGCGAGCTGCTGCGCTGGCGCACGTGGAAGAGCGCTGCAATCTTCTTCTTCGGCAAGCATGGCCTCGTGCGCCACTGCTTCAAGCCGTGGCTTGCCTACTTCAAGGCGGACTTCCATCCGTCGCAGCAAGACGGCCAGCTGGCGGTCGACTGGTTGCAGCGCAACGTTGCGGCGTACTCGGTCGTCAGCCGCAGCTGAATCAAGGTACCGGCGCGACGCTGACCGGCACACCCCCCAACACCGCGTTGCCCGATAGCGGATCAAGCAAGCTCTCGTCGAGCACGGCATTGAGGTTCGCACCGGGCCGCACCGCAGCCACGCCGAGGCGCGTGTCCGCGAGGTCGTGACCCCAGCCATGCGGCACGCTGATCACGCCGGGCATCATCTCGTCGCTGACCTGCACTTCCGCCTCGATCGGCTGCCCGCTCTTGCCGCGGATGCGTGCGAGCCGGCCGTCGACGAGCCCGAGCCGCGCTGCGTCGCTCGGATGGACGAGCGCGGTGCAGCGGTTCGGCCCCTTCGCGAGCAGCGGCAGGTTGTGCATCCAGCTGTTGTTCGAGCGCACGTGACGCCGCCCGATGATCACGATGTCGTCGGTCGCACGAGCGAGGTCGGCCGCCGCGCGCTTCACGTCGTCGAGCAGCATCGCCGGCGCGAGCTCGACCTTGCCTGATGGCGTGCGCAGCACTTCGGGGATGCGCGGCTGCAGCGGGCCGAGGTCAATGCCGTGCGGTGCAGCGAGCAGCTTGTCGAGATTCAATCCATCGGGCTTCAGGCCGAACTGGTCGCCGTACGGGCCGCTGCGCAGCGCGAGGTCGAGCAGTCGCTCGGGCCCACGGTGCTTGGCCAGTGCTTGCAGCACGACCTCGGCATGCGCTCCGGCCTGCTTGCGCACATCGTCGTTGATCAACTCATCGTCGATCGCGGTGAGGTCGGCATCGGCGCCGAGGCCGCGCACGATGCCGATCAAGCGAAGCATCGTCTGCCACTCGGGCATCTGACCTTCAGGCGTCGCCTCGATCGCGCGGCTGTAGCGCGCGTGGTTGCGGTACGAAAAAATCGGGAACGCGGTGTCGTAGTGCGTGTCCTGCAGCGGCGACACGCCGGGCAGGATCACGTCGGCGTGGCGCGAGGTCTCGTTCAGATAGATGTCCATGCTGACCATGAACTCGAGCGAGTCGAGCGCGGCCGACAAGCGCGGGCCGTTCGGCGCCGACAGCACCGGGTTGCTCGCGATCGTGATCAGCGCTTTGACTTGACCGGCGCCCGGCGTTTCGATTTCTTCGGCGAGGCCATTCATCGGGAACTCGCCATAGACCTCGGGCGCGCCGCTGACGCGACTCTTCCAGCGGCCGGTGATGATGCCGCGCCCGCTGCCCGATTTGCCGGCAGTGTTGGCGGCGAAGGCCGCCGCCTTCGCGAACATCGCGCCGCCGGGTTCATCGAGGTGGCCGGTCAGCACGTTCAGCACGTCGACGAGCCACGAGTTCAGCGTGCCGAAGCTTTGCACGCAAGTGCCGATGCGCCCGTACACGGCGGCGCGCTCGGTGAGTGCAAGGGTGCGCGCCAGATCGCGGATCGTCGCCGCGGCTATGCCGCAGCGCGCGGCCACCGTTTCCGGCGCAAAGCCCTGAACCGCGGCTTGCAACGCGTCGACGCCGACCACATGCTCGGCGAGCCGACCAAGCTTCACGAGGTTCTCGTCGAACAGCGTGTGCACCATGCCGAGCAGCAGGAACGCGTCACCACCGGGGCGGATGAAGTGATGCGCGTCGGCGATGTCGGCGGTCTCGGTGCGCCGCGGGTCGATGACGACGAGCTTGCCGCCGCGGGCGCGCATCGCTTTCGCCTTGCCGCGGAAATCGGGCACGGTCCACAGGCTGCCGTTGCTCGCCATTGGGTTGGCGCCGAGGATCAACAGAAAGTCGCAGCGCTCAATGTCGGGCACCGGCATCGTGAGCCAGTGCCCGAACATGAGGCCATTCGACAGCTGCTTGGGCATTTGGTCGAGGGTCGATGCGGTGTAGATGTTGCGCGTGCCGAGCGCCTTGACGAGCCGCATGCCGTAGAACAGCAGCCCGTACTTGTGCGCCGACGGGTTGCCGATCGTCACCGCGACCGCGTCCTTGCCGTGCTGCGCCATCAGCGGCGGCAGACGCCGGTCGATCTCGGCAAAGGCTTCGTCCCAGGTCGCTTCG
>VBCQ01000305.1 GCA_005882155.1 Betaproteobacteria bacterium | reverse complement strand
GGGAGTTGACTGTCATAGCCCAGCTCGGTCAATGCGCGGCTCACACCAAAGCTGCCCGGTCCGATGTTGTAGATGGCCGCGAGCGCACCGCCCGTTGCCTCGGGAGCGAGCGCGACGCGCGCGTATTCGAAGGCTTCGTCCTCCGACTCCGGCAGCTCGAGCGCACGCACGATCTGCGCATTGGGGTATCGCTCCTCGAGCACCTGCGCGAAGCCGATGCGGCGGTCGATCTCCGCGGCGTAGCGCGTGGCGGCAGACACCAGCGCACAGCGCACCGGTTCGCCGCGCGGCAGCGAGCGACCGAGCAGCAGACCGGCAGTGCGGCCGGCGGCGCGGTTGTCGGCACCGACCGCGGTCTCGCGCAAGGAGCCCGGCACGTCGGAGAACAGCGTGACCACATGCACGCCGGCGCGCACCAGTTCGTTGATCGCCAGCTTCACCTGCGGCACGTCGGGCGCCAGCAAGGCGATACCGTCGAGATTGGAAAACTTCATCAGCTCGGCCGCGAACACGGCGGCGTCCGTTATCGGCAAGCGGTGCGTGACTTCAGTGATGTGCTGATGGCGGAATTCGCCGGCGGCCTGGGCGACGACGCGGTCGACCAGATCGAAGAAGCCGCGGCGCGTCGCCGGCAGCACGAAGGCGAAACGGTAGTTCGCGGTCGAACGCGGGCGGCCGCGCACCGGTGCACTCCCCCCCAACTGAACCATCGCCTCGCGCACTTTGTGCACGGTCGCCGGATTCACTCCGGGCCGGCTGTTGAGCACCCGGTCGACAGTGGCCGTACTGACGCCAGCCGTCTCGGCGATCTGGGTGATGGTGACCGGATTCGACATGTCGACGTGCTCTGCGCATGAGCGCGAAGTAAATCAATCGGCATTGTCGCCCCATTCCGCTCAACGGCAAAGCGAGCGGTCTGGAATCGTCCCTGGTGGCTCTTACCTGGTCCTGTCAAATTTGCACGATGTACTTGGTGTTTATCCTGAGTGATTTATTTAGTGATGGCCATAGACTTCAGCCCATGGTCCTGCTCGATGTCACCTGGACCGCCGACCTCGGCCAACGAGATCGGTGGCCGGCCCCGCTAAGGCCGGCCTAGCCTGAGTCGCCCGGCGCAACCGGGCCCCTGCCACAAGCGGCAAAGCCGCATTTCTTTCAGGAGACGAGACGATGAGGTTCAAGACAAGCAAGGTGGCCGCTGCGGCGAGCGTGCTCGCGGCCACGGCGCTGTTCTCAGTTGGCGCTCAGGCGCAGCAGAAAACGCTGACCCTGTGCTGGGCCGCCTGGGATCCGGCGAACGCACTGGTGGAGTTGTCCAAGGACTTCACTGCCAAGACCGGCATCGCGATGAAGTACGAGTTCGTGCCCTGGCCGAACTTCGCACAGCGCATGCTCAATGAGCTGAACTCCAAGGGCAAGCTGTGCGACCTGCTGATCGGCGACAGCCAGTGGATCGGCTCGGCGGCGACCGAGGGTCACTACGTCAAGCTCAACGAGTTCTTCGACAAGAACGGCATCAAGATGACCGACTTCGCGCCGGCCACCGTCGAGGGCTACTCGACCTGGCCCAAGGGCACGAAGAACTACTGGGCTCTGCCGGCAATGGGCGATGCGGTGGCGTTCACCTATCGCAAGGACTGGTTCGCCCGCCCCGACCTGCAGGCCGAGTTCAAGAAGAAGAACGGCCATGATCTCGCGCCGCCCAAGACCTGGGACGAGTTCAAGAAGATCGGCGAGTTCTTCCAGGGCCGCACGATCGACGGCAAGAAGGTCTACGGCGCGGCGCTGTACACCGAGCGCGGCTCCGAAGGCATCACGATGGGTGTGACGAACACCATGTACGCCTACGGCATGGAGTACGACAACCCGAAGAAGCCTTATGAGATGAAAGGCTTCATCAACGGGCCGGGCGCCGTCAAGGGCCTCACGCTCTACAAGGAGCTCTATGAGTGCTGCACGCCGCCGGGGCACTCCAACGCGTACATGACCGAAGACCTCGACGCCTACAAGTCGGGTCAGGTCGCGATGCAGATGAACTTCATCGCCTTCTTCCCGGGCATCTCGAAGGACCCGGCGGTCGGCGGCGAGAAGACCGGCTTCTTCCCGATCCCCAAGGGCGACAAGCAGTTCGCGCAGCTCGGCGGCCAGGGCATCTCGGTCGTCAAGTACTCCGACAAGAAGGAAATGGCGCTCGAGTACATGAAGTGGTTCGCACAGCCGGCCATTCAGCAAAAGTGGTGGGACGGCGGCGGCTTCACCTGCCTGAACGCGATCCTCAACCAGCCGGGCTTCCGGACGAGCACGTCCTACGCCGCGGTGTTCCAGGACTCGATGAAGATCGTGAAGGACTTCTGGGCCGAGCCGAGCTACGCGTCCCTGCTGCAGGCGATGCAGGCCCGCGTGCATGACTACGTCGTGGCCGGCAAGGGCACGCCGCAGGCCGCACTCGACGCCCTCGAGAAGGACTGGGAACAGACCTTCAAGGAAGACGGGAAGATCAAGTAAGGCCGGAGCCTCTTCCTCCCTCTCCCTTTGGGAGAGGGTAGGGGTGAGGGCCGCGGTGTATCACCGCCGCAACCCTCACCCTCACCCTCTCCCAGGCGGAGGGGATAACACCCTCTCTAACCATGAACGCCGTACTCACTCGCCATCAAGGACTGTCGGATCGAACGCTCGCGTGGCTGTTCGTCGCGCCGACGATCATCCTGCTGCTGGCCTTCAACATCTTTCCGCTGCTGTGGACGATCTACCTGTCGTTCACCAACTACCGCGCTAACAAGCCGAACGCCGACGTCCTGTGGACCGGCATCGCCAACTACCAGCGCGTTCTGGGCGACGAAGCGATCTGGGACAACATGCGCGCGACGGCGCACTTCCTGGTCTGCTCGATCACGCTGCAGCTGCTGCTCGGCTTCGCGCTCGCGCTGCTGCTCAATCGCAAGTTCCGCTCCCACAGTTTCTGGAGCACGGCGATCCTGTTGCCGATGATGCTGGCGCCGGCGGTGGTCGGCACCTTCTGGAAATATTTCTTCGAGCCGCAGTACGGCATCTTCAACCAGATCGTCAACTTCTTCGGCGGCCACGTGTCGACGATGCTTGGCGACACGCAGCTCGCGCCGTGGGCCATCATCATCGTCGACACCTGGATGTGGACGCCCTACGTGATGCTGCTGCTGCTCGCGGGGCTGCGCTCCATTCCGCCGTATCTGTACGAGGCCGCCGAGATCGATCGCGCCTCGGCATGGACCACCTTCTGGCGCGTGACGCTGCCGATGGTGATGCCATTCATCATCCTCGCGCTGCTGTTTCGCACCATCGAGAACTTCAAGATGTTCGACCTGGTGGACAACCTCACCAACGGCGGACCCGGCTCGGTGACCGAGCTCGCGTCGATCCACTTGAAGCGCGAGGCCTTCGAGAAATGGCGCACCGGCTACGCGTCGGCGTTCGCAATCATCTTGTTCGTCTCGATCTACGGGCTGTCACTCGTGGCGGTGCGCTTCCTCGAACGGGTGAAACAACGATGAACACAATCGTCGCCAATACGCTGACGGTGGAAGCCGCAGCGCCCACGAGCGCGGTGCAAACTGCCACTCCCGTTGCCGCGGTTGTCGAGGCCGCCGTGCCGCCGCCGCGCATGATCGAGCGTGCCGGGCCGCTCGAGCCGAGCGTGCGCTCGAAGTGGTTCGCCGGCCTGGTCGTCATCGGCTACGCGGTCATCTCGCTGATCCCGCTGGTGTGGATCGTGATGACCAGTCTGCGCACGCCCGAAGACGCGATCGCCTACCCGCCGAAGGTGTTCGCGCAGCCTTCGCTGATCGGCTACGTGAACCTGTTCACCACGCGCTCGCGCGTCGGCGCCGACGAGCTCGCTGCGCTGCCGCCGGCGACCAGCTGGTACGAGCAGCTGGTGCGCGAGCAGCAGATGATTCTCGCGGGCCCGTCGCGATTCCAGGACCGCTATCTGAACTCGCTATTGATCGGCTTCGGCTCGACGCTGCTGTCGGTCGTGCTGGGAACGCTCGCGGCGTATGCGTTCTCGCGCTTCCGGGTGCCGGGCAAGTCCGACTTGCTGTTCTTCATCCTGTCAACGCGGATGATGCCGCCGATCGCGATCGCGATTCCGATCTACCTGATGTTTCGCAACGTCGGGCTGAACGACACCCACGTCGGGCTGATCCTGCTCTACACGGTGGTCAATCTCTCGCTGTCGGTGTGGCTGCTGCAGGGCTTCATGGACGAGATTCCGCGCGAGTATGAAGAGGCGGCGATGGTCGACGGCTACACCCGCTTCCAGGCGTTCATCAAGGTGGTGCTGCCGCAGGCGGCGACCGGCATCGCGACGACGGCGATCTTCTGCTTGATCTTCGCCTGGAACGAGTACGCGTTCGCGCTGCTGCTCACCAGCGGCACGGCGCAGACCTCGCCGCCGTTCATCCCCACCATCATCGGCGAAGGCGGTCTCGACTGGCCGGCGATGGCCGCGGGCACCACGCTGTTCCTGCTGCCGGTGCTGTTCTTCACGATCCTGCTGCGCAAGCATCTGCTGCGTGGGATCACCTTCGGAGCGATCCGGAAATGAAAGGCGTGCAGATGAAGAAGTTTTTCATGCGCGCGCATTGGGAGCCGGCGAGCATGGCCCTCATCGGAGTGGGCCTCGCGATGCTGATGCAACCGTGGTCGCTCGACGTCTTCGGCTACTCGTTCGCCGTGCTCCTCGCCGGCGTCGCGGGCTACACGGTGGCCGGAAAGCTGCACTGATCATGGCTGACATTCGTATCCAAAACCTGCACAAGCGCTTCGCCGATTTCGTTGCCGTGCGCGACTCGTCGCTGACGCTCGAAGACGGCAAGTTCGTCGTGTTGCTGGGCCCCTCGGGCTGCGGCAAGACGACCACGCTGCGCATGATCGCCGGCCTCGAATTCCCGAATTCGGGCAGCATCACGCTCGACGGCCAGGACGTGACCTACCTGCGGCCGCGCGAGCGCGACATCGCGATGGTGTTCCAGCTCTTCGCGCTGTACCCGCACATGGGCGTGCGCGACAACCTCGAGTTTCCGCTGCGCAACGAAGGCCTGCCGCGCCCCGAGATCGACCGCCGCATCAAGGAAGTGGCGAGCATCCTGCGCATCGAACACTTGCTCGGTTCGCGCATCGGCGGGCTCGCGGGCGGCGACCGCCAGCGTGTCGCGCTGGGCCGCGCGATCGTGCGCCAGCCGAAGGCGTTCTTGATGGACGAGCCGCTGGGTACGCTCGACGCCGAATTCCGCGAGCTGATGTGCGTCGAGCTGCGCAAGCTGCACGAGCGCCTGAAGACGACGACCGTGTTCGTCACCCACGACCAGAACGAGGCGATGGCGCTTGCCGATCAGATCGTCGTGATGAACCAGGGCGAGATCCTGCAGGCCGACGACCCCGAAGGCATCTACAACTTCCCGAGCTGCCTGTTCGTCGCGAGCTTCATCGGCCGCCCGCCGATGAATTTCCTGAAAGTGGGCAGCGGCGTGTTGCCGGGCATGACCGACGTGCCGGTCGACGGCGCGCATGTCAACGTGCCTGAAATCGACGGCGTGGCCGAGCAAGCGGTGCTCGGCGTGCGGCCCGAGCATGTGCAACTCGTCGCCAACGGCAACGGCGCACTCGCCGCGCAGGTCAAGCACGTCGAGTACTTCGGCTCGCACTGGATCGCCGAGCTCGAGTCGGCCGCCGGCACGCTGAAGGCCGTCGTGGACAAGGACCTGCGACCCGCCGATGGCGACCGCGTCGGCCTGCAATTCAACACCGAGCGCATCGTGCTGTTCGACGCGAAAACTCAGGCGCTGCTGCCGAGCGCCAGCACCCGCGCGCACCAACCGGGCATGCGCCATGGCTAGCATCACTCTGCAAGGGATTACCAAGACGTTCGGCGACGTGACGGCGGTACGCCAAATGGAGCTCGCGATCGGCGACGGCGAGTTCTTCGTGCTGCTCGGCCCGAGCGGCGCTGGCAAGACGACGACGCTGCGCTTGATCGCCGGCATCGAGGGCCCCGATCACGGCCGCGTGCTGATGAACGGCGACGACGTGACGAACGTGGCGCCGGCGCACCGCGACTGCGCCTTCGTGTTCCAGCAGTACTCGCTGTATCCGCACCTCACGGTGTTCGACAACATCGCGTTTCCGCTGCGCTCGCCGCTGCGGCGCACCGACCCGGCCGAGGTTAAGCGCCGCGTGCGCGAGGTCGCCGAGCTGCTGCACATCGAGTCCAAGCTCGAGCGCAAGGCCACCGCGTTGTCGGGCGGCGAAATGCAGCGCGTGGCTATCGGCCGTGCGCTGGTGCGCGAGCCGCGCGTGTTCCTGATGGACGAGCCGCTGTCGTCTCTCGACGCGCGGCTGCGCGAAGAGCTGCGCGTGGAGTTGAAGCGCGTGCAACAGCGCAGCGGTGCGACGGTCGTGTACGTGACGCACGACCAGGTCGAAGCGACGACGCTCGCCGACCGCATCGCGATTCTCGAGGCCGGCGCGATCCAGCAGGTCGGCACGCCGCAACAGATCTATCGCGAGCCCGATTCGCTACACGTCGCCCAGCGCCTCGGATCGCCGGCGATCAACGTCCTGCCGGCCGAATGGTTCGAGGGCAGCTGCCACCCGCTCGCCGCCCATGTGGCGATCCGGCCGGAGGATGTCGAGCTGAGCCACGGAAACGGCCAGGCGAGCTTTCAAGTCATCGAGTGCTCGCTGGTCAAGCACCTGGTGGTGGCCGAACGCGCCGGCGTCGAAGTGCGCTCGCGCCGCATGTTCGAGCACGCGCTCGCTCCCGGCTCGGCGGTGCGCTTCCACTTCCCGCCGCAGCACTGCCTGTTCTTCGATCAATCCGGGCGCCGCCTCGCTGCGCCCCACTGAACCCCAGTTGTCACGGAGACCCCATGAATACCACGATGATCATCGACTCGCTGTCTGCCGTGCAGCGGGCGATCCTCGCCAACGAATCACAGATCGAATCGTTGGACCGCGCGATCGGCGACGGCGACCACTTCATCAACGTGCGGCGCGGCTGCGAAGTGCTGATGAGCATGAGCGACCAGTTGCCGGACCTGCCGCCGTCGCTGGCGCTGCAGAAGATCGGCATGAAGCTGCTCGGCACCATTGGCGGCGCCTCGGGCCCACTGATCTCGAGCTTCTTCATTGCGATGGGCAAGACGCTCGACGGCCACCCAGAACCCGACCGCCGCCAGTTCGCCGCCGCCTTTGGCGCGGGCGTCGAAGCGATCAAGACCCGCGGCAAGGCCGATGTCGGCGAGAAGACGATGCTCGACGTGCTGATCCCGGTGTCGCGACTCCTCGCCAGGCTCGCCGACGAAGGCGTGCCTCTCGCGTCGCTGTGCGAGCAGCTCAAGGACGAAGCCACGCGCAACATGCTCGCCACCCGCGACATGGTCGCGAGCAAGGGCCGAGCGTACTTCCTCGGCGAACGCGCGCTCGGCCACATCGACCCCGGGTGCAAGACCTGCGAGGTCGCGATCGGCGCGGTGTGCGATGTGGTTTTGCAGTGAATCGGAGGCGACCGCCACTATCCATTCCCAGAGGAAACCATCCATGAAAAAATTCATCAACGACCTCGAATCCGTGATGCGCGAGTCGCTCGGGCAGCGCGCGACGAACAAGGTCGCGCTGCTGTCGGGCGGCGGCTCGGGGCATGAGCCATTGCATGCCGGCTTCGTCGGCCGCGGCATGCTCGACGCGGCGTGCGCCGGACAGGTGTTCACATCGCCGACACCCGATCAGATGCTGGCTGCGGCCGAGGCCGTCCATGCCGACCGAGGCGTGCTCTTCATCGTGAAGAACTACGCCGGCGACATGATGAATTTCCAGATGGCCGCCGAGATGATGGAGCTCGAGAACGCGATGGTCATCGTCAATGACGATGTCGCGGTCGAGAACTCGACGCACACGACCGGGCGCCGCGGCGTGGCCGGCACCGTGATGGTCGAGAAGATCGTCGGCGCCGCCGCCGAAGCTGGCGCGTCGCTCGCTGAATGCAAGTTTCTCGGCGACCGCGTCAACGCCGCAACCGCGTCGATGGGCGTCGCGTTCACCAGCTGCACCGTGCCGGCGGCGGGCCGCGCGACCTTCGACATCGGCGACGACGAGATGGAAGTCGGCGTCGGCATTCACGGTGAGCCGGGCCGACGGCGCGAGAAGATCAAGCCCGCGTCGATGATCGTCGAGGACCTGCTCGGCGCGATCGTGCGCGACCTGCAGCCGGTGTCGGGAAGCGAAGTGCTGCTGCATGTCAACGGCTTCGGCGGCACGCCGCTGATGGAGCTGCACCTGCTATACCACTGCGCGGCGACGCAGTTGCGCGCGCAGGGCCTGAAGCCGGTGCGTTCGCTGGTCGGAAACTACACGACGGCTTTGGAAATGTCGGGCGCGTCGCTGACGGTGACGGTGCTCGACGCCGAGATGAAGTCGCTGTGGGACGCGCCGGTGCACACGGCAGCGCTGCGCTGGTAATCATGGCGACCCGCCGCGCTCTGCTCGGGTCGGCGCTGGCCGCCGCGCCGTCCCTGCTGTTGTCGTTGCCGGCGTGGGCCGGCACCGAGTCGAAGCAGCCGATCCGGCTCGGCCAATCGGCGCCGATCTCCGGCTCGCAGGCCAAGCTCGGACGTGTTGTTCGCGACACTGCCAACGCGGTGTTCGCCGAGGCGAATGCGAGCGGCGGCATCGGCGGGCGCCCGATCGAGCTCGTGACGCTCGACGACGAGGACCGCGCCGAAACCACCGCGGTCAACGTGAAGCTGCTGTCGTCGCAGCATCAGGTCCTCGCGCTGTTCGGCTTCGTCGGCGCCGGGGCCCACCGTGCCGGCCCGCGCGGCGCGCAGGAAGAAGGCCTGCCCTACATCGCGCCGGTCAGCGGCGCGGCCGAGTTGCGCGCCGGCGCGGCACCGTGGGTCTACACGCTGCGCGCGAGCCACCTCGACGAGATCAACTACATCGCGCGCCACACCCACCAGATCGGCATCGAGCGCATGGGGCTCGTCTTCGAATACAACTCACAGGGCTGGGAGCTGCGCGACGCGCTGATCGACACGCTGAAGGCGCGGCGCCAAGAGGTCGCGTCGATCAGCAGCATCGACCACGAGGGCAGCCGCTACAGCCTGCCCGGCGCGGTGTCGGCGATTCTTAAGGGCGACCCGCAGGCGGTGATCCTCGGCGCCGACTATGTCGCCAGCGCGCGCTTCGTGCGGGCGATCCGCGAGGCCGGGTTCACCGGGCTGTTCTACACGCTGTCGACGGTCGGCGGGCGCGCGCTGATGGAGCAGCTCGGGCCCCTCGCGGCCGGCATGTCGGTGACGCAGGTGGTGCCGTTTCCGTGGACGCAGACCTTGCAGGTCAGCCGCAACTTCCAGCTCTTCTGCGAGCGCCATCACATCGCCGTGTCGTTCGAAGCGATGGAAGCCTATCTTGCGGCGCAGCTCGTTGTCGATGCGTTGCGGCGCGCCAAGCAGGTCTCGCCGACCAAGCTCGCGGAGTCGCTCGACAGCTTGCCGGCGCACGACTTCGGCGGCTATATCGGCACTCTGCAATCGGCGCGCGGCGTAGCGCGCTCTGCCTATGTGGACCTGACCGTCTACACCCGCGACGGCAGGTTCGTTCGATGAGCAGCACCGAGTTGCTGGTCATCGGCAACTGGAAGATGAACGGCTCGCGCGCGGCCCTCGCCGATTTCGCGCGCGCATTCAGCGGGGTGTCGATCGGCTGCGACGCGGGCCTGTGCGTGCCCTTCACCTTGCTCGCGGCGGCGCAGTCCGCGTTGCTCGGCACCGAGCTGCGCTGGGGCGCGCAAGACTGCTCGGAGGAAGCGGAAGGCGCGTTCACCGGCGACGTGTCGGCCGCGATGATTGCCGAATGCCGGGCCTCGTATGTGATCGTCGGTCACGCCGAACGGCGGCGCGTGCATGCCGAGTCCGAGGGGCAAGTGGCCAACAAGGTCCAGCGCGTGCTCGCCTGCGGCATGACGCCGATCGTCTGCATCGGCGAAAGCAGCGAGGAGCGCGACGCGAACCAGACCAAGGCGGTGTTGCGGCGCCAGCTGATGCAGGTCATCCGCGCACTCAACCATGACATCCGTTCAGTCGTCATCGCCTACGAACCCTTGTGGGCGATCGGCCGCGGCCAGATCGCTTCGCCCGGGCTGATCGAGGAAGCGCATGGCTTCATCGCCGACGCGATCACCTTCAACGCCAAGCACACCGCGCATGGCGTACGAATTATCTACGGCGGCAGCGTGACGCCGGGAAACGCCGCGGCGGTGTTCACGCGGCGCTTGGTCGGCGGTGCGCTGGTCGGTGGCGCGTCGCTGCGCGCGGAGGACTTCATGGCGATCTGCCATGCCGCGGCGACTTGCGCGCAGCAGCGCCTCGCGGCATGGACGCAGTGACGCGGCGCTGATCGCTACACGGCCAGTGCGTTGCGCAGCGTGCCACTCGCACGCAGCGCGCCGACCTCGATGCCGTTCCAGTTCTTCAGCGTCATGTCGCTGAACCCGCGCATGAACATCGCGTCGTCGTCGCCGAGCGCGAGCAGCGATTCGATCGTCGCCGCCATCACGACCTCGGCGGCGCGCGCGTTGTTGCCGTCGTCGATCTTGATCGCGACGCCGATCCCGCGCTCGGGCAGCGCGGCGCAGTAGACGCCTTCGGCACCGACCTTGCAGAACACGCGCTCGCCGAGCCGCTGCATCACGCGGGTGTCGAAGCGGTTTGTTCCGGCGACCATGAACGGCGAGCGCGCGACCGCCTCGCGCAAGCGCTTCGCAGCGCGCAGATGCCCTTCGCGCAGGCCGATGCCGGCGCCCAGCCGAGCGAACGCCAGCGCGAGATGGCGCAGCGGAATCGCATAGGTCGGGATCGAGCAGCCGTCGGTGCCGCGCGGCGCACGCGACACGTCGAAGCTGGTCGCGGCCTGCAGCGCATCGGTCACTTCCTGCATCACCGGATGCTCGGGCTTCACGTAGCCCTTCACGTACCCGCGCAGGTTCAAGCCGGTGTCGTTCCAGCCCATCAGCGCACAGGCCAGGCAGATGAAGCCGGCATGCTTGCCCGAGCAGTTGTTGTTCAGCGCGGTCGGCACCTCGCCGCGCGCCGCGATCGCGCGCGACACGATGTCTTGATACGGCCAGTGCACGCCGCATTCGAGCACGCTGGCATCGACGCCGGCCTTCGCGAGCATGCCGGCGGCGGTGCGCACATGCTCGGGCTCGCCGTTGTGCGACGCGCAGGCGAGCGCGAGCTCGTCGTCGTTCAAGCGCAGCCGGTCGGCCGCGTCGCTCTCGACCAGCGGCAAGGCCTGCAGCGCCTTGACGGCGGAGCGCGGAAAGATAGGCCGATCGATGTCGCCGAGCGACGCGAGCACCGCGCCGTCGGCATCGATGACTGCGATTGCGCCGGCATGCGCCGACTCGATCGCATTGCCGCGCCAGACTTCCACGAGGACCGGATTCATCGCTGACCCTCCGAGTGATGAAGGCAACTGTAGCGCCGCTGCGCAGGCAGAATGCGGCGTCCATGTCACCGCTTCGTCGCCTGGCTCGGCGTGCAGGCGATGGCCGGCTGGGGCGCGCTGCAATGGACGGTGCTGGCGGCCAGCGCGCTCGTTCATGTGCTGTACTTCCGCACGCTGCTGCACGGCTATCAGGTCTCGGATCTGAGCGTCGTCTACCCGGTAGCGCGCGGCAGCGGTCCGCTGCTCAGCTCGCTCGGCGCGGTGCTGCTGCTCGGCGAGACCTTGTCGCTCGTCAGCGCGGTAGGTGCTCTCGCCGTGGTGTGCGGCGTCTTCCTCATCGCCGGCGGCCCGACCCTGTGGCGCGAAGCGCGCGATCCGGCACGGCGAGCGCGCGTGCGCCGCGGCATCGCCTGGGGCGCGTTCACCGGAGCATTCATCGCCGGCTACACCGTGCTCGATGGCTATGCGGTGAAGGTGCTGCTGTTGTCGCCGATCCTCGTCGACTACGTTGGCAACGTGTTGCGCGTGCCGGTGATGCTGCCGTTTGCGCTGCGCGACCCTGCGTCATTCAAGGCCGCATGCCGGACGCTGTGGCGCCCGGCACTCGTCATCGCCACGCTCGGTCCGCTGAGCTACGTGATGGTCTTGTACGCGGTTCGCATGGCACCGCTCAGCCACGTCGCGCCGGCGCGCGAAGTGTCGATGCTGTTCGCCGCGCTGCTCGGCGGCACCTTGCTCGGTGAAGGCGACCGCGTGGTGCGTCTGTTGGGGGCGGCGTGCATTGCGGCAGGTGTGGTCGCTCTGGCGTTCGGCTGAGCGACTCCTTGCAAACACAGGCAATCGTCTTGGCCATCCGCCCGGTCGCCTACCCCTTGAAAGGATGCCGTCTCTGTGCAGGCAAGAACTTATAGTGCACGCAGCCGCGCGCAACCATGTTGCCGGCGGCCATTGCTCCACTGCTGCAGGTTCCATTCATGTCGCATCGTCTCTTTTCAATCTGGACTTGGTCAGTTCTCGTGGCATTCGCGATCGGATCACCACCGGCGCTTGCCTCCGGCGAGGCGCAGCAGCGTCCCGCCGCCAAGGCGCCCGCGGGCTACACCATCGAAGCGGTTCCTGCGTGGGTCGTGCCGGCCAAAGAAAAGCCCGACACAAGGGTTGACCGCGCGCCGCTGCACTACCGAGTGTTCGATGAGCAGATGCGCGTTGACGACAAGACCGTCACGTCCTACCACCACGTGGTGCGCGTCGTGGACGACGTCTCGGGGCTCGGCGTCGCGTCGCAAGTCGAGATCGAATTCGACCCGAGCTACCAGACGCTCGCCTGGCACCACTTCGACATCGTTCGCGCGGGCAAGCACCTCAACAAGCTCGATCGCAAGCGCATTCAGTTGCTGCAACGTGAGACGCAGCTCGAGCGTCGAATCTACGACGGGCGCGTCACCGCCTCGGTGGTCGTCGATGACGTGCGGGTTGGCGACCAGCTCGACTTTGCCTACTCGATCCGCGGCGCGAATCCGGTCTTCGACGGACGCTACGTCGACATCGTCTGGATGACTTCGCAGCGTGGGCCGATCGCCTTGTACCAACTGCGCCTGCTCGCGCCGGAAGGCCGCAAGATCAATGTTCGCGTCGGCTCGGACGGCATTGTTCAATCGACACCGCGTGTCGATCGTGGTGTACGCGAGACCATCTTCCGGCGCGAGTCGATACCGCAGCTCCAAGTCGACACGCACGCGCCCTACAGCGCCGTGCTCAAGCACCAAGTGCAGTTCAGCGAGTTCGCTGACTGGGCCGATGTCGCGCGCTGGGGCGAGCGCCTGTTCGCGCAGGGGCCGTCGAACGCGGCCGCGCTCGACCAGAAGGCGGGTGAGATCAAGGGCCAGTCGTCCGACGCCGAGCAGCAATTGCTCGCCGCTTTGCGTTTCGTGCAGGCCGACGTGCGCTACTTCGGCACCGAAACCGGTTTGAACAGCCACCGTCCGGCACCGCCCGACAAGGTGCTGGAGCAGCGCTTCGGCGACTGCAAGGACAAGGTCGGCTTACTGGTGGCGCTCTTGCGACGCCTCGGCATCGAGGCGTCGCCGGTGCTGGTCTCGAGCTACATGCGCGGCCATGCCGACGCCGTGTTGCCCAGCCCGCTCGCCTTCAACCATGTGATCGCGCGCGTGGACGTGGGTGGCAAGACGCATTGGCTCGATGGAACGCGCGGCCACCAAAGTGGGGAGCTCGCGAATCGCCAGGCGATCGGCTTCGACAAAGGGCTGCCGCTCGCCGCCGACGTGACGGCGCTGGCCGCGCTGCCGAACGCCTTCGGCGAGAAGCGCATGGAGGTGCGCGACATCTTTCGCGTGACGCGTTTTGTCGATGGTGTGGCGCTGGAGTCGCGCATCACCTACCGCGGTGATCTCGCCGAGCTGATGCGCGAAGCGCTCGCGACGCGCAACGTCGCCGACATCGAGACGCAACTCGTCGCTCCCTACGCCCGCGTCTATCCGAAGCTCAAGAGCGCGGCGCCGATGCGCATCGAGAACTCGCAAAGCGACGACGCGGTGACGCTGGTGCAAAGCTTTTCAATCGACGACTTCTGGCGCTTCCCCGAACAGCGCGCGCTGGTCGCCGACATTGTCGAGTGGAGCGTGATCGAGGCACTGCGCTTGCCCAACGAGCCCAACCGCCACGATCCCATCGCGCTGTCGTACCCGGGTTTGTACAAGCACACGAGCGTCGTCGAGTTTTCCGAAGACGTATTCAGCACGCCGGGCTCGCAACGCTTCGAAGAAGGCGGCGCGCAGTTCAGCCTGCGCGGTGTCTTCGAATCCAATGTTCGCCGCAGCGAATACACCACCGAAGCGCGCCTGTTGGTTGACGAGGTGGCCCCGAAAGACTTGGCTGCGTACACGACGATGCTCAACAAGCTCGCGCCGCGCTTGGCCACGACGATTGCCGTGCCGGCGCTGTCTCTGCCCGGCATCGACGCACTCAAGCGCGAGCTGAAGGAAACCGACGACGCGGTGCGCGCGAAGAAGCTCAAGCCGCGCACGCGAGTTCAATATCAAGCGCTGGTCAGGTTGCAGGTGTTGTCGGCGCAAATTGCCGCGGGCCGCTTGTCGCCGTCGCTGCAGGCTCAAGCGCTAACGACGCGTGGCGTGCAGTACGACAACCTGGGTCGCTACGACGATGCGGCCAAGGACTTTGCCTTGGCGCTGCAGCTCGCGCCCGATGTGCCGGAGACGCAGAACGCTGCAGCGGTCAACGCGCTGCAACTGCGCGACTATGCGCGCGCGGTGTCGATCTCCAATGGCGTGCTGGCGAAGAACGCCGACGACACGGCGGCACGAAACACGCGCGCACTCGCGAGCTACTTCTCGCGCGACTACGCCGCAGCCAAGGCCGATCTCGACGAGCTGCTCAAAGATCGGGCGCAGGTGCGGCGGGGCTATCCGCTTGTCTGGCTCTCGCTGGCGTCGCGCCAGGCGGGCCTCGATGCGAGCTCGGTCACGAGCGCCATCGCGGACGACCAGTTGCCTAGCGACTGGCCCCGCCCACTGGTGGACTGGGCGCGCGGCAAAATCAACGCAGAGGCCGTCATTGCCGGCGCCAAAGCGGGCGAGGGTGCCGCCGAGCGGCTGTGCGAGGCGTACTTCTACATCGGCGAGCGCTACATGGCCGAGGGCGACAAGTCGCGCGCCGCCGAGTTCTTCCAGAAGGCGATCGACCAAGGCGTGGTCGAGTATGTGGAAGACGGCTCGTCGCGCAATCGGCTGGCCATGCTCAAGTAGCGCTAGCGAAGCACTAGTCGCCGCGAACAAACGCCCGCAGTTCGGCCGCCATGCGCGCGAGCGATGGCTGATGGATGTACATCATGTGGCCGGCCTCGAAGTAGCTGACCTTGATGTTCTTCTGCAGGCGGTCCCGCAGGCCGAGGTGGCACAGCGTGTAGTCGCCGGCCGAATGCGGCGTCGCGAGGTCGTAGTAGCCGCTCGCAACGTAGACGCGCATGTGCGGATTCGCATGCATCGCGCGGCGCAGGCTCGCGCCGACGTTGGCGTACTTGTTGGCGAAGTCCTTCCAGCCCCACTTGTCCCAGATCGGCGCACGCACGACATAAGGCGCGTCGCTGTCGAACTTCAGCGTGTGCTTGAGCAGGCGATTGATGCCGACGGTGTAGGCGCCGGCGAGGTTGCTCATCGCCGCATCGGTCTCGGGTTTCTCGCCGGCATCGTCGCGGTCTTGTCCGACGAAGCGGGTGTCGAGTCGACCGACCGTTTGGCCGCGGTGCCGCAGCAGCTCCTTGAAGAAGCGAAACTCTTCGGGCCGCAGGTCGCTGCGCAGCACGTACTCGGTGCTCAGCCCCGAGAAGCGTGCGACTTGGCCGGCCACATGCTGGCGCGTCGTTGCATCGAGGCGCGAGCCCTGCATCAGCGCGAGCGTGTAGTCGCCCCATGCAAACGCCTCGGCCTGCGCGATCACGTCGCGCAGCGGCTTGCCCTGCAGCTCGGGAACGAGCGCCTGGTGGTACCACGCGGTCGCAGCGTAGGTCGGCAGGAAGAGCGCGTGCGGCAGCTCGTTGCCGTGGTCGAAGCACAGCGTCTGCAGGTCGACCGCCATCGACACCAGCATCACGCCGTTGAGAAACACATCGTGCTTGTCCTGCAGGTGCAGCGACAGGCCGGCCGCGCGCGTCGTGCCGTAGCTTTCGCCGATCACGTACTTCGGCGCGTCCCAGCGGCCGAAGCGCGTCAGGTACAGACGAATGAAATCGCCGACCGCATCGAGGTCGCGCTGGTAGTCGTGGAACTCGGCGACCTTCTCGCCCTCGGCCATGCGCGAGTGGCCGGTGCCGACCGGGTCGATGAAGACGAGGTCGCTGTCGGCGAGCAAAGTGTGCTCGTTATCGACCAGCGCGTACGGTGGCGGCGGCGCGTTGCCCATCTCATCGGTCGCGACGCGCTGCGGGCCGAGGATCCCCAGGTGCAGCCAGACGCTGCTCGATCCCGGCCCGCCGTTGAAGCTGAAGGTGATCGGCCGCGGCGCCGCGCTCTTGCCGTTGCCGTTGTTCAGCGTGTAGGCGATGAAGAACAATCCGGCGCGCGGCTTGTCGGCGCTGCGCTGGCCGTCCTTCGTGTGCTCGTCTTCGCGCAGCACCAGCGTGCCGCAGGTGACGCTGTAGTCGAGGCTGCGCTTGCCGAGCTTGAGCTTGTGCTCGGTCGTCACCAGTCGCTCGTGCAGCGGCGCTGTCGTGGCGGCAGGCGGTGGCGCGGTGGCAGCGGCAGGCGAGGGCGCGTCCTTGGCGTCGGGCATGGCTCTTCTCGGTAGAGTGCGGTGGATGCACTGTAGCCGCAGCTCATGAGCCCTTCGTCACCTGAGCCCCAGGCCGTCGCCGGCATCGACTTCACCAGCCGGCCGACGCGGCGCAAGCCGATCACCGTCGCGCTCGGCCGGCTGAGCCACGGCGCGGTGCGGCTCGAACGCGTCGAGCTGCACAGCGCTTTCGCGAGCTTTGCGGCTTGGCTCGACACGCCGGGGCCGTGGACGGCGGCGATCGACATGCCGTTCGGCTTGCCGCGCGAACTCGTCACCACGCTCGGCTGGCCGACCGAATGGCTGCCGCTGATGCGCCACTATGCAGCGCTGACTCGCGCCGAGATTCGCGACAGCTTCGCAGCGTTTTGCGCGGCGCGCCCGGCCGGCAGCAAATTCGCGCACCGCTTGTGCGATGGGCCGGCGGGCTCGTCGCCGTCGATGAAGTGGGTCAACCCGCCGGTGGCCTACATGCTGCATGCCGGTGTGCCGCTGTTGATCGATGCGGGCGTGCACTTGCCGGCGCTGCACGCGGGCGATCGGCAGCGCGTCGTGCTCGAAGGCTACCCCGGCCTGCTCGCGCGCGAGGTGCTCGGCCGGCGCTCGTACAAGAGCGACGACAAGGCGAAGCAGACGCCCGAGCGCTTGATCGCGCGCAAGGACCTCATCGACGCGCTCGAGCAAGGCCGCACGCGGCTTGGCCTGCGCTTGCGGCTGAGCCACGCGCAGCGCGATGAGCTCATCGCCGACGCGAGCGCCGACCGCCTCGACGCCGCGCTGTGCATGCTGCAGGCCGCTTGGGCCAGCGGCCAGCCGCAGCACGGAGTGCCGTCGACAGTCGACCCGCTCGAAGGCTGGATCGCGAGCGCACCGCACACCGGCATGCCGCCGTGAATTGCTGCTGAAATTTCTGTATTGACAGAAATTACTGTCACGCCTAGAGTCCGATTCATGGACCTCTCGCCGACGCTGTCGCGCTTCGTTCTGCACTGGGGCGAGATGGGCACGCGCTGGGGCGTCAACCGCACGGTGGCGCAGATTCATGCGCTGCTCTACATCAGCGGGCGGCCGATGCACGCCGAAGAGATCGCCGACACGCTGAACGTCGCGCGCTCCAATGTCAGCCACAGCATTCGCGAATTGCAGGGCTGGAAGCTCGTGAAGCTCGTCCACTTGAGCGACGACCGGCGCGACCATTTCGAGACCTCGACCCATGTCTGGGAATTGCTGCGAGCCATCGTGCACGAGCGCCAGCGGCGCGAGATCACGCCCACGATCGAAGTCCTGCGCGAGTTGCTCGCCGACCCGGCGATCGGCAATGAATCGGCCGACGCGAGACGCCGCCTGCGCGAGACGCTCGAGCTGCTGGAAACGCTGACCGCGTGGAGCGACGAGATGCTCAAGCTCGACACCGAGACGCTGACCAAGGTGCTCAAGCTCGGCGCGCGCATCAAGAAGCTGCTCGGCCGTGAGGTCGGTGCGTCGCGCGGGAAGAAGTCCGAGCTGACGGCCTGAAGGAATTCATTGATGAACGCCACCTATCCGCTGACCCTGTTCTACGACGCCGCCTGTCCGGTGTGTTCGCTGGAGATGGACCACCTGCGCGAGCGCAATCGCGACGGCAAGCTGGTGTTCGTCGACATCGCTGCGCCGGGCTTCGATCCTTCGCCCTACGGCACGACCCTCGCGGCGATGGACGCGGAGATCCACGGCCTGCGCGCCGATGGTTCGATGGTTCGTGGCGTTGAAGTGCTGCGCCTGGCCTATGCGGCGGCGGGCCTGGGCTGGGTGCTGCAGCCCACCGGCTGGGCGCCGCTGCGGCCCCTGTTCGATGCCGGCTACCGTGTCTTCGCACGCCATCGCCGAGCGATCTCGCGCGCAGCGGCGCCGTTGATTGACAGCGTGCGAGCCGCCCGGGCTCGTCGCATGACGCAGCGCATGCGCGACTGCGCGGCCGGTGCGTGCGAGCCGGCAACGACAGACAAAGTCAGGAGCTCATCATGAGAGTCCTCGTTTGCGGGTCCACCGGTTGCGTCGGCAGTGCGGTGGTGCATGCGCTGCGCTCGCGTGGTCACAAGGTCATCGAAGCGGCGCGCGGCCTCAGCGAGAGCCGCACGACGATGCACGTCGACTTCATGCAGCCGCGCACGACAGCGCAATGGGCCGAGCGACTCGGCGCCGCGCAGGTCGAGGCGGTGGTCAATTGCGTAGGCATCCTGATGCCGTCGCGCGGCCAGAGCTTCGAGCGCGTGCACACGCACGGCCCGATCGAGCTGTTCCGCGGTGCCGCGCAAGCGGGTGTGCGCCGTGTGATCCAGGTCTCTGCGCTCGGCGTGAGCAGCGATGCGGAAAGCTTGGCCACACCGTATCTGCATAGCAAGCTGCAAGCCGACGACGCGCTCGCCGCCCTCGCATCGGACTGGGCGGTGTTGCGCCCGTCGCTGGTCTACGGCCCGCGCAGCCAGAGCGGCGCACTGTTCGCCACGCTCGCGAGCCTGCCGCTGGTCGGCTTGCCCGGCCGCGGCGCGCAACGCGTGCAGCCGATCCACGTCTACGAGCTCGCCGAAACGATCGCCCGCCTGGTCGAGCAATCGGGTGGGCTGCGCGGCGTGTACGAGCTCGGCGGGCCCGCCGCGATGAGCTATCGCGACATGTTGGCCTGCTATCGCGCAGCGATGGGTCTCGGTGACGCCCTGTGGCTGCCGGTGCCGATGCCGCTGATGCGGCTCAATGCATGGATCGCCGAAGCCTTGCCGCAACGCGTGTTGTGCCGCGACACCATCCGCCTGCTCGAGCGCGGCAACGTCCCCGCCGTGAACGCGACGCCGCATCTGCTAGGCCGCGCGCCGACCGCGATGGCGCAAGGCTTGGCGATCACGCCGCCCGAGCCGCTCATCGATCTGCGCGTTCGTCTGAGCCCGGCGCTCGCGTTGGCGATGCGCGCCTCGATCGCGTTCATGTGGCTCTACACCGCCCTGATCAGTGCTTGCTTGCCGAACGAGTCGGGTGTGCTGAATCTCCTCGCGCGCTGCGGCTTCGACGGTCGCTGGGGTGTCGCCGCACTGGTCTTTTCGTGCGCACTCAACATCACGATGGGCAGCCTGCTGCTGCTGCGCCCGACGCCCTGGCTCTATGCGCTGCAGTGCGCCGCGGTGATCGGCTACACGGCGACGGCAGCGCTCAACATGCCCGAGCTGACGATCGATCACTGCGGGCCGCTGGTGAAGAATCTGCCGGTGCTGGGCCTGGTGCTGCTGCTGTGGATGGGCGGGCAATTTCGTTCACCGCAGTCGAACAAGAGATACCGCCGCAGCGCAGAGACAACGTCGAGCGCTGCTCTGCGAACCTCGGCGTACTCCGCGCCTCTGCGCTGACGTATTGGCTCTGCTAAGGTGCTTCCTCCATGGAAGCGATGAACCTGCTGCTCTTGGTCGGCGGGCTGCTGGTGTTCGCGAGCCTGCTGGCCGGCGTTCTGTCGACGCGCTTCGGCCTGTCGTTCCTGCTGGTGTTCCTGGTTGCCGGGATGGCGGTCGGCGAAGATGGCCCCTTCGGCATCCGTTTCGACAGCCCGTTGTTCGCCGCCTGGGTCGGCAACGCGGCGCTCGCGATCATCCTGCTCGAAGGCGGGCTCGGCACGCGAATGAGCAGCTTTCGCAGCGGCTTTCGGCCGGCGGCGTGGCTCGCGACGGTCGGCGTGATGATCACCGCGGGCGTTGTCGGTGTCGTCGCGATGCGCGTGATGCATCTCGACTGGCGGCTCGGGCTGCTGCTCGGCGCGATCGTCGGGCCGACCGATGCGGCCGCGGTGTTCTCGCTGTTGCGCCAGGTCGGCGCGCGACTGAATCCGCGCGTCGCGGCGACGCTCGAAACCGAATCCGGCCTCAATGACCCGATGGCGGTCTTTCTCACGCTCGCGCTCATCGCGACGATCAAGACCGATGCCGGTGTCGGCCACGCGCTGCTGCTGCTCGCCAAGCAGGCCGGCTTCGGCGCCGCGGTCGGCTCGCTCGGCGGCGTGTCGGTGTCGTGGATCCTGCGCCGCCTGCCGTTGAGCGCCGAGCATGGCGGCCCGCTGGCGCTGCTGATCGTGTCGGCCGGCATGGCGCTGTTCGCGCTCGCCGGGATGATCGACGGCTCGGGCTTTCTCGCCGTCTACCTGTTCGGCCTGCGCGTGCGCGCGCTCGCCGAGCACGAGGCGCATGCAGCGTCGTCCGCGCTCGATGGGTTCGCCTGGGCCGCGCAGGCGACGATGTTCTTGCTGCTCGGCCTCTTGGTCACGCCGCACGAGATGCTCGGCACCTGGTGGCCGGCGACGGCCGTGGCGGCGACGCTGATGTTCGTCGCGCGACCGCTTGCGGTGTGGCTGTGCCTCGCGCCGTTCGGCTTCACGCTGGCCGAGCGTTGGTTCATCGGTTGGGTCGGTTTGCGCGGCGCCGTCCCGATCGTGCTTGCGCTGTTTCCGCTCCTCGACCATGTGCCCGGCAGCGGGCGCTTCTTCAACGTGACCTTCGCGGTGGTGCTCGCGTCTCTGCTGCTGCAGGGCACAACGCTCGGTTGGGCGGCCAAGCGGCTTGGCGTCGTCGAGCCGCCCGATGAAGCGCCGCGTGGACAGCGCCCGGTGCAAGGCCGCTTGACGCTCGACGCCGACTTGCCGCTGGCCGACGTGCTCGAGTTCTTTCAATTGCCGATGCCCGACAACGCCGGCCCGACGCTCGGCGACTGGATGACCGATGCGATGGCGCGTGACCATGCCGAAGGCGACGGCATCGACTGGCACGGCGCGCACTTTCACGTCAACAGCTTGCGCGACGGCCGCATCGCTCGCGTCGGTCTGTCGCTGGCGGCGCACGGCAAGCCAGCCGCCTCAACACGATGACCATGAGACTTGCTCGACTCTTCCGCGCCGCCAACACGCAGCGCCTCGCGACTTACCTCATCGCGCTGTGGAAGCTGTTCCAGCATCCGCAGACGCCGAAGCCGGCCAAGTGGGTGGCGATCTTCGTGCTCGCCTATGCGCTGAGCCCGATCGACCTCATCCCCGACTTCATCCCGGTGCTGGGCCTGCTCGACGACCTGATCCTCGTACCACTCGGCGTCGCGCTGGCGGTGCGCCTCACGCCCAAGGACTTGTGGCAAGCGCGCTTGATCGAGGCCGAAGCGGCGGCGCAGAAGCTGCCGCCGCTGCGCTGGGGTGCGCTGATCGTCATCGCGATGTGGGTGGTCGTGCTGGGCCTGCTCTGGTGGTGGCTTGTCGCATGAAGCGGCTCTTCGCGATGGCGTTGGCACTCGGCGCGGCGACGGCGCAAGCGTTCAGCGGCGTCGTCACGCATGTCACCGACGGCGACACGCTGTGGGTCCAACCCGATTCGCGATTCGCGTCGTCGCGGCATCGCAAGCCGATCAAGCTGCGACTGCAGGGCATCGATGCGCCGGAGATCTGCCAAGCCGGCGGCCCTGAATCGAAAGCGGCGCTGGCGTCGCGCGTGCTGCATCAGCATGTCGAGGTGCAGACGCGAGCGCAAGACAGCTACAAGCGAACGCTCGGCACGCTGCGGCTGCAGGGCGACGATGTGAACGCGTGGATGGTCGAGCATGGCCACGCGTGGAGCGACCGCTACCGGCGCAGCGCCGGGCCGTACGCGGCGCTGGAGCATGCTGCGCGCCAAGCGCGGCTCGGCGTGTTCGCCGAGCCCAACGCGGTCGAGCCGCGCTTATTCAGAAAATCGCACGGGCCCTGCCATTGACGGCAGGGCCGCCGATCAATTCGTCGCCGTGACGTTGATGCTCGAATTCGAGACCGTGATTCGCGCATGGGTTCCGAGCGTGCCGCTCTCGGCCACTTCGAAGCAGTCGATCTCGAATGCCGTGATCGTTCCCGCAAGGTCTCTTCGCGTGCCGTTCAGGCAGAAGAACGTGACCCCGCCGGTGGACATCAGCGACCAGGTGACGGTCGACGTTCCGGTCTTGCCGTTCAACGTCGCCGGACTGAGACAGCCGTCGTACACATCGAAGGTCTGCAACGCGCCGGTCGCACCGACCAGCTGGGCCGCCGTCGGCGGCGCGACGCTGGCGGTGGCGACAGTGCAGGTGGCCGCACCGCCATTGGCGCGATCGCGTGTGCCGGCCGCAACGTTGGTGGCGGCGTCGAAGTAAGTCGCGCTCGTCGTGTTGGCGATGCCGAGCCCGCCGAGGCTCAGGATTGCCGTCGAGTCGCTGACCGCATAGGTGGTGCCGGTGACTGGAAACGCGGCCGTGGCCCCCGGTGCGACGGCGATCGACAGGCCATAGGTCTTGCTGTCGATCGTCGACACGCCGCTGGTTGTCCAGGTCTGTGTGACCGTCAGCAGGTTGTGCCAGGCGGCGTTGACATTGAAGGTCGCCGCCGTCGTACCGCCACCGCCGGAGGATCCGCCGCCGCCACCGCCGCAAGCGGCCAACAACACGATGAGAGCGCCGACAGCGCCCACACGTCCCAACGAAATTCGAGTCAATTGATTCATGAGTCACCTCCGCAATGGTGGCTCCCGACCGATCGATCGTACTCGGGGCGCCAGATCGAGTCACCACCTGGAAACGCCGTCGCGGCCCCCTCGATTCGGGGGGTCGCCACATTCGGTAACCCGGTGGGGCCGTGGTCGGGAATATACGGTGCCGCAACGGCTCTCGCTGCGGTGTCAACCAGGAGACGACGCATGAGCATGACGCGCAAGGAATTCTGTGGCGGCCTGGCCGGAGGAACCGTTCTCTTGCTGTTCCAAGGCTGCGGCGGCGGAGGCGGGTATTCGGGCAGCAGCAGCGGCGGCATGATGTCGACGACGACAAGCTGCGGCGCCTCGGGCTCCGCGATCGCCGGCAACCACGGCCACGTGCTGACGATCGCCCGCGCCGATCTCGATTCGATGACCGACAGGGTCTACAGCATCATGGGCACCGCGACTCACGACCACATGGTCACCTTCACAGCGGCGATGCTGGCGCAATTGAAAGCCGGACAGAGCGTGATCGTCACGTCGACGACCACCTTGTCGCATGAGCACGTGGTGACGACGAGTTGTTAATCTCTTGGCTCGCCCGCGCTACTTCCGCATCAGCGTGCTCTTGCCGAACAAGCTCTCGATCAAGTCCACCGCGACTTCGGCGGTGGCATTGCGCACATCGAGCGCCGGGTTGAGCTCCATCACGTCGAGCGACGCGAGGCGGCCGGTGTCGGCGATCATTTCCATGCACAGCTGCGCCTCGCGGTAGGTCGGGCCGCCGCGCACCGTGGTGCCGACGCCGGGCGCGACGTCGGGGTCGAGAAAGTCGACGTCGAAGCTGACGTGCAAATGTGTGTTCGCGTCGAGCGTGGCGAGCGCGAGCTCCATCGCGTGGCGCATGCCCATCTCGTCGATGTAGCGCATGTCGAACACTTCGAGGTCCATCTCGTGGACGAAGCGCTTCTCGCCTTCGTCGACGCTGCGGATGCCGATCTGCCGCACCCATTTCGGGTTGATAGCCGGCACCTGGCCGCCAATCTCGATCAGCTCTTGCGGGCCGTGGCCGCACAGGCAGGCGACCGGCATGCCGTGGATGTTGCCGCTCGGCGTCAGCGTGCTGGTGTTGAAGTCGGCATGCGCGTCGAGCCACAGGATGCGCAGCTTCTTCTTGCGCTCGCGGCAGTGGCGCGCCACCGCGCTCATCGAGCCGATCCCGAGACAATGGTCGCCGCCGAGCAGCACGGGCAGGCGACCGAGCACCAGCTCGGCATGGACCGCCTCATGCACGGCCTTGTTCCACGCCACGACCTCGGCCAGGTGACGGTAGCCCGCGACCGGTGGCAACCACGGGTTCGATGGGCCGCTCAAGTTGCCGCGGTCGATGACCTCGAGGCCATGGGCTTGCAGCACCGGAACGATGTTGGCCACACGCAGAGCTTCGGGGCCCATGCTCGCGCCGCGACTGCCGGCGCCGATGTCGGTCGGTGCGCCGATGATGCTGAGTTGCTTGCTCATGATGATTCGATGATTCGGATCAGATGTCGGGGGCGCTCTCGCCGTTGCCGGGCTGGCTCAGGTCGCAGCTGTATTGCGCTTCGAGGACCTCCCAAGCCTCGTCGGCGGTCTCGACGAAACGGAACAGCTCGAGGTCGAGCGCGCTGATCATCCCGGTTTGGACCAGCAGATCGAAGTTGATCAATCGCGTCCAGAAGTCGCGCCCGAACAGCAGGACCGGCCGGCGCCTGGACTTGCCGGTTTGGATGAGCGTCAACACCTCGAACAGTTCATCGAGCGTGCCGAATCCGCCCGGAAAGCACACCAGCCCGGTCGAGCGCATCAGGAAATGCATCTTGCGCAGCCCGAAGTAATGAAACTGGAAGCACAGCTCGGGCGTGATGAACGGGTTCGGCGCCTGCTCGTGCGGCAGCACGATGTTCAGGCCGATGCTCTTGCCGCCGACGTCGTGCGCGCCGCGGTTGCCGGCTTCCATGATGCCGGGGCCGCCGCCGGTCACGACGTAGATCGGGGTGGCGAGGCCGCGCGACTTCTCGGTCACCAAGGTCGCGAAGCGGCGCGCCTCGTCGTAGTAGTGCGACATCGCGATGTGCGATTTCGCGATGCTCAGCGCCGTCGCGTCGCCGGCCGATGTGGCGTCGCTCAGCATGCGCTGCGCGACGTCGGGCGGCACGATGCGCGCGCTGCCGAAGATGACGATCGTCGACTCGATGCCTTGCTCGCGTTGCACGACCTCGGGCTTCAGCAGCTCGAGCTGCATGCGCACCGGCCGCAGCTCTTCGCGCAGCAGGAATTGGGTGTCGGTGAACGCGAGGCGGTACGCGCTCTCCGGCCCGCTGTAGGGTGACGGCGGCGTCTGGACCGCGGCCTCTTGCTGCGCTGTCGGAAAGTTACGGGCGGTCAGCTCGCTGCGCTTGTCGGCCGGAGGGTCGTTGCGATCGTCCATGGCGACAGCTTAACGCTGGAATGCGCCGGGCAGCGTGCTGCGCGATGGGCCGTCGGGGGCTTGCTACTTCGATCCGAGCAGGTCGATGAAGCCGTCGCGCACGCCGGGTGTGCTGGCGGCCAGCGCGCGGCTGAGCAGCAGCGGCTCGCCGTCGCGCGACTCGACGAGCGCGCCGCTTTCGCGCAGCAGCACGGTACCGCAGGCGGCGTGCCACGCGTGAACGTCGTGAACCCAGAACGCATCGATGCGGCCGGCGGCGAGGTAGGCCATCTCCAGCGCCATCGAGCCCGAGCGGCGCACGCCGCCGAACGCGCGCAGCACGCGGCCGAGCTCGGTCATGTAGCTCGCCATGCGCGGGCTGGTCGGCGGCGGGAACACGGTCGCCGCGAGCGCGTCGATCGTCGCGCGCGGCGCGCCGCAACGAATCAGCGCACCGTTGAGCACCGCGCCGCGGCCGTGAATCGCGCCGAAGAATTCGTTGCGCAGCGGGTCGTAGACGACGAGCAGCAGCGGCTCGCCGTCGCGCGACTCGACGAGCGCGCCGCTTTCGCGCAGCAGCACGGTACCGCAGGCGGCGTGCCACGCGTGAACGTCGTGAACCCAGAACGCATCGATGCGGCCGGCGGCTAGGTAGGCCATCTCGAGCGCCATCGAGCCCGAGCGGCGCACGCCGCCGAACGCGCGCAGCACGCGGCCGAGCTCGGTCATGTAGCTCGCCATGCGCGGGCTGGTCGGCGGCGGGAACACGGTCGCCGCGAGCGCGTCGATCGTCGCGCGCGGCGCGCCGCAACGAATCAGCGCACCGTTGAGCACCGCGCCGCGGCCGTGAATCGCGCCGAAGAATTCGTTGCGCAGCGGGTCGTAGACGACGCCGATCAGCGGCTCGCCGTCGACCACCAGGGCCACGGTGACGGCGTACTGCGGATAGCCGCGCACGTAGTTGGCCGAGCCGTCGAGCGGGTTGACGACCCATACCGGGCGGCCGTCGTGCGCGTTGCTGCCGCGGTCGCCGAGAACCCCGTGCTCGGGGAAGCGCTTGAGCACGACATCGCGCATCAGCACCGCGGCCTCGCGGTCGATCTCGTGTGCCACTTCGCTCGCCGGCCGGTGGGTGATCATGATCTCGGCAAGGCGCGAGCGCGACGCGAGCAGGTGGGTTCCTGCGGCATAGGCCGCCTGCTCGGCGGCTTTCGAGGCTCTGGACAGATCGATCATGCTGCCTGCTCCATTTGTTATTCGTTGGTGCTGCGCGCTCGCGCCAGCTGATTCACGAGCTCGTGCTGAGCCGTGTTGATCGTCGACACGCGGTACTCGAGGGGGTGCTCGCCGAGTCCGATGGCGACGCGCCGCAGCTGCATCACCGGCGTCGAGGTCGCGAGCCCGAGCAGCCGCGCGGCATGGCGATCGCAGCCGACGGCGCGGGCGCGGTCGACCGTGCGCACGACGGTGGCCCCGAACTCGACCTGGTACAGCCGATACAAGGTGCCGTGCCACTCGCGCAAGCGCTTCTCGGTCAAGCCCTTGAACACAGCGGCCGACAAGGCGATCTGCTCGCACGCGACGACCTCGCCTTGAAGGCGCAAGCGGCTTTCGATCTGCAGCAGCGCGTCGCCTTCGTGCAGCTGCAGCGCTTTGGCGATGAGCGAATCGGCGCGCGCGCGTGCCAGAGAAAGCCACTCGATGTCCGGCGCCTCGCGCCGCCCGTCGATGCGTTCGATCGGAAAGAACTGCAGCAGGAAGCGGTCGGCGGTATGGGTCGCGACGAAAGTGCCGCGGCCTTGGCGGCGCGCCACGATGTGCTCGGCCGCGAGCTCATCGACGGCCTTGCGCAGCGTGCCGATCGACACGCCGAACGCGAGCGCCAGCTCGGTCTCGCTGGGCAGCGCACTGCCCGGCGGATGCTGGCCCGACTCGATCGAGCGCAGCAGCGACGCCTTCACCACCCGATACAGCGGCATCCCCGCGCTCTCGGGGGCAATCGGTGCGAACGGCGGAGCGTGCGGTGCGGCCGGCATTGCCGGCGAGTGTACAGCTGGTTGACCTGAGTGACACAAGTCATATAGATGACATGTGCGGGTAAGCAGCGGGGCGCGCACGTCTTCCCCGCGAAGGCGGGTATGTCATCCCCGCGAAGGCGGGGAACCACCGGCATCGGTGACGCTGGATCCCCGCCTTCGCGGGGATGACGCGCCTTCGGGAATGACGGCGCGAAAGGTCAGAGTGAACGAAGGCGAGGGCGGGCGCTTAGCGGGCACCGCACACCGCACACCCCGCCTGCCGCGCGAGCCGAATCTCGGTCCACTCCATGCTGCGCGCGTCGACCATCTGCAGCCGCCCGGCGAGCGACGAGCCGACGCCGGCGAGCAGCTTCAAGGCCTCGGCCGCTTGGATCGTGCCGATGATGCCCACCAGCGGGGCGAACACGCCCATCGTCGCGCAGCGCGTTTCCTCGAACGCGGCATCGGGCGGAAATAGACACGCGTAGCAGGGGTTCGCGGCGTCACGCGTGTCGTAGACAGAGACCTGGCCGTCGAAGCCGATTGCCGCGCCCGACACCAGCGGCTTGGCGTGCGCGACGCAGGCCGCGTTGACGGCGTGTCGGGTCGCGAAGTTGTCGCTGCAGTCGATGACCACGTCGGCCTGCTCGACCAGTACGTCAAGCCGCGCCGCGTCGGCGCGTTCCTGGATCGCAATCTGCCGCTGCAGGTTGGTGAGGTCGACGGTGTCGTGATCGATCAGCGTGATCGTGCCGACGCCGGCGGTGCCCAAGTACAGCGCCACCGGCGAGCCGAGCCCACCCGCGCCGATGACCAGCGCATGCGACGCCGTGAGGCGCTGCTGGCCCTCGACGCCGAGCTCGTCGAGCAGGATGTGCCGCGAGTAGCGAAGCAGCTGCTCGTCGGTCATGCCGTCGTTCGCGTCGTGCGTCATGAGTCGAGCATAATCCAGCCCCTGCTGCCCCCAAGGGGCGCTGCTCGACTTGGGGCGGCCCGGCGCCGAGCAGAAAACAAAACGCCCGCGAGCTGCGGGCGTTTATCGAAGCGCGGGAACTTGCGGTCAGTTCGTCTCGACCTCGGCCTTGCGTTCGGACATCGTCTTGCTCATCAGCACCGGCTTGCCCTTGAGGCGATTCAGCGCTTGCGCCAGCTGGAAGTCCTCGTTGCTGCCGAACTCGGGCAGCGGCTTCGGCGGGGTGGTGGTGTTCTTCGCGCTTTCATCCTCGAGCTTCTTGCGCGCGTCTTCGCGGGCCTTCTCGCGCGCAGCGTCTTTCGCCTCGGCGCCTTGACCGCTTTGCAAATGCTTTTCGAGGTCGGCTTCGCGCACCCGCAACGCACCGAACAAATTGCCCTCGGCGGTTTCGTCGAGCATCACGTCGGGCACGATGCCCTTGGCCTGGATCGACTTGCCGCTCGGCGTGTAGTAGCGCGCGGTGGTGATCTTCAACGCCGTCTCAGGCGACAGCTGGCGCACCGTCTGCACCGAGCCCTTGCCGAAGGTCTGCGCGCCCATCACGACGGCGCGATGGTGATCCTGCAGCGCACCGGCGACGATTTCGCTCGCCGATGCCGAGCCTTCATTGACCAGCACGATCAGCGGCACCGTCTTCACCGCATCGGGCAGCTTGCGCAGCGGGTCCGAGCCGCCGCGGCGCAGGTAGAACTCGGGCGCGGCCTTGAAGGTCGACTTCGATTCGGCGATCTGTCCGTTCGTGGTCACGACCACGGCGTCGCTCGGCAGGAAGGTCGCGGCCACCGCGACCGATGCTTCGAGCAGGCCGCCGGGATCG